>JAQTSP010000206.1 GCA_028711205.1 Eubacteriales bacterium
TCGGCGCAGAGCTTATATCGCTCGGCGTGAACCTCGACCTCGCGCCCGTCGCGGATATATGGAACAATCCGGATAACGAAGTAATCTCAGACCGGTCTTTTGGAAGCGACCCGCAAATGGTCGCAGAGTTTACCCGGCAAATGGTGATAGGTATGAGTGAGCAGGGGCTTGGCACGACCTTAAAACACTTTCCGGGGCACGGCAATACCTTTGAAGATTCACACACCGCTTTCGCATACAATTACAGCACGCTTGAGCAGCTGCAGAGCTCGGAGCTGATTCCGTTCATTGCGGGAATCGAAGCCGGATGTGATGCCGTCATGACCGCGCATGTGATGCTGCCGAATATACAGGAAGAAGAGAAACCCGCCACCGTATGCTATACGATCACGACCGAGCTTCTGCGTGAAAGCCTTGGCTTTGACGGCCTGATCATCACCGATTCCATGCACATGAAAGGCATGACGAATTACGCACCCATTGCCGATGCTTCGGTCATGGCCATAAATGCCGGCGCCGATCTGCTTCTCATTGACGAAGAATATGCATATGACGTCTATGACGCTTTGCTGTTGGCGGTCAAGGATGGAACGATCACAGGCGATCGCCTTGATGAATCGGTCCGCAGGATACTTGAGTTCAAGATAGAGCATCACCTTTTTGACCCCGACTATGTATTGCCCGACCCAAGCGATGTTCTCGGCTGTGCTGAACATTTGGCGATCGTTGAGCAGATTATCAGCTTTTCAGAAATAACAAATGAATAGGCGGATAAAAAATCAAGAAGCCGTAATGCTCATCGCATACAGGCTTTTTCAATAAATCTATATAATATTTTATAAAAATTGACCTCCCACATAATCATTCCTGAAATATAACACATCACTTACGCATAGAGAATATGTTAAAGTATGACTATGAAAGGAATGAGCACACACATGTATAACGCGAACTTTTGGAGACAATATCCCGGGCCGGCGGATCATGGCCCGGAGCCGTATGTCGTCAATATTGAGGAGGCTACAAGGCAAAACAATACATTTCGTACTGCTTTCTGGACCGGGGACAACCTGCAGGTGACTTTGATGAATATCAGGCCCGGCGAGGACGTAGGTTTAGAAATTCATCCAACGGTTGATCAATTCATACGTATTGAAGAAGGACAGGGACTTGCCATGATGGGAGACAGCAGATACAAGTTGGATTATCAAAAAAGAGTTTATGACGGCTCTGCCATTATGATACCTGCCGGCAAGTGGCACAATATCATTAATTCGGGTTGTAAACCGCTTAAATTGTACGCGATTTATGCACCGCCCGAGCATCCTCGCGGTACGGTTCACAAAACAAAGGCGGAAGCAGAGGCCGCTGAAAAATACGGCTACTGACAGCTTATAATATAGAATATGATATCGTGAAAAAACAGCTTTGCAGGATAAGATTATTTATCCAGTAATTGCTGTTTTTTATAGTTTTTCTTTCAGCTTGCCATCATAATAATTAAACAAAATCAATCATACAATACCGATTTCATTATTTGATATAAAAACCGCCCGCCCCGATTAGGGCTTATCCTGCAAATAAAATCCATAACGGCTGCATCAATTCCGATAGAGAATCTGTAACGGTTTTTTTCGATGCCGTTTACAATAGATTTTGCTGCTTTTTCAGGTGTTGTAATTTTGATTATCTTCTGCAGCCGTTCCATCTTCTTGCTGAACACCGCACCCGAATTGTTCATAATGTTTGAACCAATACCTCCGGGAATAACAACTGTCACCCGTATTTTTGTATTTTTGAGTTCTGAACTTAAACCCTCTGATAACAGTCTTACGCCTGCTTTTGACGCTCCGTAAATAGTTTGCCCCGGTACAGTAAATAGTCCGCCCATGCTTGATATGTTGGTAATATTAGCTTCCGGTCGGTTTAGTAAATGGGGCAAAAATGCCTTTGTCATGTAGAGCGTTCCATAAAAATTGACGTCCATCACCCGTTCAATGATATCATATCCAATCTCATTTAGACCTGCAAAAGGCTGAATGATTCCTGCATTGTTAATGATCCCGTCTACGGTTCCATGCTGCGAAATAATTTGGTCTGGCAGCGCCTCAACTGCTTCTTTATCCGTTATATTGACTATATGTGTTGTTAATCTATCCTTTTTATCTCCGGACAGTTTAACCGTTTCTTCCAGAGCAGGTTTATTGATATCAACAGCCGCAACCCTTGCGCCCCGGGAAAGAAGGTTTAAAACCAACTCACGGCCAACACCATTGCCGCCTCCCGTTACAACGAAAACTTTATCCCTTACTTTCATTTTTTATTATCCTCCGTCATAAAGCGAACCTTGGTTCTCTTTTAATTCAAAAAAATATTTATCTTTAAATAAGTTCTTATTTATATATCTTCACTGTCAAGCTTATTTATAATATCAGTATAGAAAATATCTATTAAATTAAGGATAAGCCTTTTTACCTCCACGCCGTCATGACGCTCTTTTACTATAATTGCAATGCTCTCAACAAGGCTGTATGAAATAAGATATATAATAAAATTATCCTTAAACCTCCTGCCTTTTACTGATAATTGATATTGTATTGTTTCCGTAAAAATTCTTGTTGCAAAATTGACAAAAATTCTTTTGCAGTTTTCATATTTAGACCCCTTGCTTTGATTGAAAAGAATGGAAATCTCCGTACTGTTTTCATTAAATATCTCCATTATCTCTTCCACAAGCTTATAAAAAACAGACTGTGCTTTTTCATTAAGTTCCACTTCATCGAATTGCTTAATATATCCGACAAGCCTGTCATAAACAGAACCTATAAGGTTTTCATATAAATCTTCTTTTGACTTGTAATATTTATATATATTCCCTATCGACGTATTTGATTTACCTGCTATACCTCTTATAGAAGCACCTGAATAACCTTTCTCCCCGAATTCTTTTAAAGCTTCATTAACTATCCTGTTTCTGACTTCATCCTTCAAGTATTGCATTAGAAAACCCCCGTTCTCTTTTGATAGTATATATTTTTTTTATTTTATTGTCAAATGATGATTTATATCAAGAAGCCCGCGATACATATCACGGGCTCCCCGATAAATGTATATAATACTGTAAAATTGAATCCAACAGCTGCCTACTCTCCCGGGCGGTTTCCAAAAAGCAATTAGCTGCCTTTCATGCCTCGCTCAATATATCAAAGAAATACTCTGAAGGCCACAAGCCCGCTTTTTAATTATTTCTTTACTTTATACATTCGTGCATGATTTTATTCAAGGGAAACGGCGGCATGGAAAGTGGTTTCACCGCCAGCGACATAAGCAGCAGCGGGTTGTCGTCGGCGGCAATCCTGTTAGAGCTTAGTGCGCCGCACCTTCTACAACGGTGAATAATTGCCCATTCCCCTCCCCTGCGCACCCAGACGCCGATCGGTTCCATTATCTCGCCGCAAAGCGCCGCCCTATCTCCCGGACTGTTGTCTAAATGAATACTGGAAAGACAGTTCGGGCAGTGGTTACGGTTCTGCGTTCCCGCTCCTTTCGGCGTAACTTGCGCGCCACAGTGCTTGCATATAAAACCCCGGCCAGAGGTAGAATTGCTGTTTTTTTTGTTTGATATCCCATTCAATTTATGATACCTCCTATGATCTATCCGTCGCATGAACCAACAGGCATTCTGTCGGCGGCAGAATAATAAAACCGCATGACTTATCAGCCAGCGGTCAAGGTACCATTATCCGATAAAACAGGGTATCAGGTTATACTTTCCCGGAGGCTATATGCCGACAGCGCCATATAAAAAGCTTTTTTCATCAATGCAGACATTAAGGACCTCCTTCCTATTTACCATAAATTTCATTGCTATTGTATCAGTTAAAACCCGCACATGTCAAGATATTTGTACCAAATACACATATGCACCACCGGTTAAAATATCAAGAAGCCCGCGATGCATATCACGGGCTCCCCGATAAATGTATATAATATTGTAAAATTGAATCCGGCAGCTACCTACTCTCCCGGGCGGTCACCCGCCAAGTACCATCGGCGTATAAGGGCTTAACTTCTGTGTTCGGGATGGGAACAGGTGGATCCCCTTAGCTATCGCCAC
>JAQTSP010000207.1 GCA_028711205.1 Eubacteriales bacterium
CTTCGTTGCTAGCGGTTCACTCATTTCATTGTCAGAGTAGAAGAGAATCCCCACCTTTGGAGAGACGGAAGTAATCTCATGGTCCATCGAATCTTTCACCGCGTAGAACTCTCGTCCCTTCTCCCGCGCCTCTTCCATCTCCTCTTCGGTCCATCCGGCGATAGGGGCAAAACGATCCAAAAGCCACGAGAGCGGACGGATCTGATGGCACCACCGATTCTCAAAGAAAAAGTCACGCAAGACCCGTTTGTTCTCTTGGATCTTCTTCTCATTCTGTTTGTAGGGAAAAGTAAAATCTCCATTCGTTCGAAACAGATGCCCGTATCGTACCCGCCGAATACGCCTCGAAAACCTCCGCGGCATGTATTTTCGCGATTGCCTCGGCCATCTGCGACCGGCACGAATTGTGCACGCAGATAAACGCAACCTTTGGTTTGCTCATAAGTATCTCCTTGCCGTTTTATATAAACAGGTATCCAAGCGCGTTGAATACATAGCCGATCACGAGTATGCCCGCAATGACGATACCCGCAAAGATCAGAAGCAATCTTGTTTTGACGACCTTCTTCAGCAGTATCATCGACGGCAGCGACAGCGCGGTGACCGCCATCATGAACGAGAGCACGGTGCCGATACCGACGCCCTTTGCGACAAGCGCCTCGGCAATGGGCAGCGTGCCGAATATGTCGGCGTACATCGGCACGCCCACCACGGTCGCGATCACGACGGAAAACGGGTTGCCGCTGCCGAGTATGCCAAGTATGATGTCCTGCGGCACCCAGTTGTGTATCGCCGCGCCAATGCCAACGCCGATCAGTATATACAGCCACACCTTCTTGATGATTGCCGCGACCTGGTCTTTTGCGAATATAACCCTGTCTTTGCGCGTCATCGCCGGCGCGTCCGTCTCGGCCGTTTTTGTTTGAAACACAAACGGCTCGACGTATTTCTCCAGCTTCATTTTGCTGATCAGCGTGCCGCCGGCTACGGCCAATATGATACCGACAATCACATACGCGATCGCAATCTTCCAGTTAAAGATGCTGGCCAGCAGCAGCACGGACGCGAGATCGACAAGCGGCGACGATATCAGAAACGAGAACGTGACGCCAATGGGCAGCCCCGCGCTGGTAAAGCCGATGAACAGCGGTATCGACGAGCACGAGCAAAACGGCGTCACCGTGCCCAGGAGCGCGCCCAATGTATTCGCGCCGATGCCGCGAAACCGGCCAAGTATCCGCCTTGTGCGCTCTGGCGGGAAATGGCTTTGTATATATGATATCACAAATATCAGCACGGACAGGAGTATGAATATCTTGACCGTGTCGTACAGGAAAACGTGGATGCTTCCGCCAACGCGCTCTTCAATATTAAGCCCGAAAACATCGCGTACAAGCCAGGCAAAAACGTCGCTCAGCCACTGCATTTTTAACAGCTGATTGTTCAGCCATTCAAATACGCTCATTTAGATTTGCTCCCTTCATTTGCCGGAAACCAGCCCCTCGTCCTGTTCGCGAACCTGACCAGCGCCAGCATCACAGGCACCTCGACCAGCACGCCGACGATTGTTGCAAGCGCCGCGGGCGAATTCAGCCCGAACACAGATATCGCCACCGCGACCGCCAGCTCGAAGAAGTTGCTTGCTCCGATCATCGCAGCCGGAGACGCGATATTGTGCGGCAGCTTCCATGCCCTGCTCCAGAAATACGCGATGAAGAATATCAAGAACGTCTGGACGATCAGCGGTACCGCGATCATAAGTATATCCACCGGCTGCGATACGATCGTATCACCCTGAAACGAGAAGATGATCACGAGTGTGAGCAGCAGCCCGATGGCCGTCACATTGTTGAACTTCGGAATAAACTTTTGCTCGAAATATTCTTTCCCTTTTTTCTTCGTTAGTATGCTGCGCGTCAGCCATCCGGCGCCAAGCGGTATCACAACGAACAGCACAACGGACAAAAACAGCGTCGGCCACGGTACGGCGACGACGCCTTCGACTTCGATGCCGCCCCATATAAACAGCAGACCCACGACAGGCGCAAACGCGATCAGTATGATAAGGTCGTTTGTCGCGACCTGTACGAGCGTATGCGCAGGGTTTCCTTTTGTCAGGTGGCTCCAAACGAAAACCATCGCGGTACACGGCGCGGCGCCTAAAAGTATCGCACCAGCAAGATATCCGTTCGCGTTAACCGCGGGTATGGCCGATTTAAATATAACAAAGAAAAACAGGTAGGCAAGGCCAAACATCGTAAACGGCTTCACAAGCCAGTTGGTCACCCATGTCACAACGAGGCCTTTGGGATTCCTGCCGACGTTCCTGATGCTTGCGAAATCTACCTTAAGCATCATCGGATAGATCATCAGCCAGATCAGCACCGCAACTGGGATGGATACGTTGTAATATTCAAACTGCCCCAAAAAATCACGGATCACCGGAAGCCATAACCCGATCGCCACGCCTGTAGCCATGCAAAGTATGACCCACAGCGTCAGATATTTTTCAAAAAACCCGATGCTTTGCTTCTCACTCATTTCCCTACCCTTTCGCTTTCGACTTATTATTGCATCTATTGCATATGCAGTCTTCTTTAAAGGATGTCAACACGGTTAAAAAGCGCGTCAGTTCGCCCATTTTTTCGTTGTTCAGATGGTAATGCATCCACGCGCCGTCGCGTCGGCCGGTCACGATGCCGCACTCTGTCAGTATCCTCATATGATACGACAGCGTCGGCTGCGTGATAGAAAAACGCTCGAGTATCTTGCACGCACAGAGCTCTCCGCAGGACAGCATATCGATGATCTTTAGCCGCGTCTCATCGGACAGTGCTTTGATCACCGGCACATATTTTGCATATTCATACGCCATGTGTCTTCACTCCTTATATATAGATAGCTTTCTATGATATAGACATCTCTCTATATTCATTATATGCGTTAATACGGAAACGGTCAATCTTTTTTATGTTTTTATTTGTGGATATTGTTTTGGTCAAAATCCGTATTAAGCGTGATCTCCGCCCATTCGACGCGGTGTTCGGATAACGCCTCGACGCGTATATGCGCGCCCGCGATATCGACCTCGGGGTGCGATCCGTCTTTTGGGATGCGGCTCATCTGTGCAAAGATAAGGCCTCCCAGTGTATCATAATCGCCTTCCGGAAAATTCAAGCCCAGCGTTTCGGACAATGTCGAAAGGTCGACACTGCCCCGCGCCCGCCACCGGCCGGGCTCGACCTCGGTGATATACGGCGCTTCATCGTCGTGTTCGTCCTCGATCTCTCCGACGATCTCCTCCAGGACATCCTCGAGTGTCACGACGCCGCTCGTACCGCCGTACTCGTCGACCACAACCGCCATATGCGCCTTGTTTTGCCTCATCTCGCGCATCAGCACGTCCGCGCGGACGGTCTCGGGCACATAGTAGACGGGCCGCAGAAGCGCATTTTTATCGCCCTGCCTGCCACAGAGAAAATCGCGCACATGCAGTATGCCTGCGATATCGTCCATGTCCTCCCGGCAGACGGGGTACCGCGAATAGCTGGTCGCGCAGATCGTCTGCTCCCATACTTCCCACGTGTCGCTCATCCACAGCACGGCAAGATCGGTGCGCGGCGTCATCATCTCAACCGCCGTCGTTCGGGCCAGCTCCAGAACGTTATCGATCATCTCGCCTTCCTCGGGCGCGATCGTGCCTTTCTCTTCGCCAAGATCCACCATGATCTGTATCTCTTCCTGCGTGACGTGCTGCCTGTCCGCATGGGGATTGACGCCGAAAAGGCGCAGCATGCCGTTGGTCGATACGGTCAGCAGCCATACGAGCGGTGCGGTCACTTTGGAGATATAGTATATGGTTCGGGCAAAAGCTTTGCCTATTTTTTCAGCTTTCTGCATCGCGATACGCTTGGGGACAAGCTCGCCAAGCACCAGCGTCAGATATGACAAAACAAGCGTGATCACGATAACGGATATCGTATTCAGCGTATCCGGGTTTATCTTTGAGCCAAGGCCGATCATCCAGTTCACAAGCCTATCCGAGAAATTCCGTGCCGCGAACGCGCTGGCAAGAAAGCCCGCCAAGATCGGAAGAGCG
>JAQTSP010000208.1 GCA_028711205.1 Eubacteriales bacterium
GACCCGGCTGGCCTGGGCGGCCAGTTCGCCGACCGGGGGCCGCAATACCGCACAGCCATTTTCTATCAGAACGAGGGCGAAAAGAAAACCGCCGAGGCGTCGAAGCGCGGTATCGAACAGCTGCTCGGCAAGAACGTCGGTACGCAGATACTGCCGGCCGGAGACTTTTACCCGGCGGAAGAATACCACTGCCGGTATTACGAGAAAAACCCGGAGCATTATGGACGCTACAAGGATGCGTCGGGGCGCGGAGCGTATATCCGCGATGTCTGGGAGAAGACAGATACGCCGGAGAAGAAGCTGACGCCGATGCAGTATAAGGTCACGCGGCAAAATGGAACGGAGCCGCCGTTTCGCAACGAATACTGGGACAACAAGCAGGACGGCATCTATGTGGACGTGATATCGGGAGAGCCGCTTTTTTTCTCGGGCGACAAGTTTGACGCGGGCTGCGGATGGCCAAGCTTCATGCGGCCGATCGACGAAAAGAGTATAGAAATGAGAGAGGACAGAAGCCTTGGCGTAGCGCGTACAGAGGTGAGGTCGAAAAACTCCGATGCACATTTGGGGCATGTGTTTCCCGACGGGCCAAAGCCGACGGGCACGCGGTACTGTATCAATTCGTCGGCGCTGAGGTTCATTAAAAAAGAGGATATGAAAAAAGAGGGTTATGGGGACTATATAAAGCTGTTCGGTCAGAGCAGTGAGCAATAACATTCTTATTTGGTGTTCATGTGTATGCTGAATACCGGTATAAAGGAGGGACTTTTATGAAGATCGTGTCATGGAATGTCAACGGGCTGCGCGCGTGCCTGAACAAAGGATTTTTGGATTATTTTTCGCAGTCTGACGCGGACATCTTCTGTATCCAGGAAACGAAAATGCAGCAAGGGGACGCCGAGATCGATATCGGCGGATATCACGATTACTGGAACGACGCCGAGAGGAAGGGATACGCGGGCACGGCGGTGTTCTCGAAAGCCGCGCCGCGGGACGTGGCGTACGGCATCGGCATCGATGCGCACGATCATGAGGGACGTGTGATCACGCTCGATTTCGATTCGTTCTATTTTGTTAATGCCTATGTGCCGAACGCCGGAGAGGAACTGAAGCGTCTCGGCTACCGCATGGAATGGGACGGCGATTTTCGCGCGTATATGAAACGGCTGGATGAGGAAAAGCCCGTGGTCGTCTGCGGCGATTTCAACGTTGCGCATCAGGAGATCGACTTAAAAAACCCGTCGGCCAATCACCAGAGCGCGGGGTTCACGGACGAGGAGCGCGAAGGCTTCACAAAGCTGCTCGAAGCCGGGTTTGTCGACGTTTTCCGCAATCTGTACCCGGACGCGCGCGATATGTACACGTACTGGACGTACAGGTTTGGCGCGCGGCAGAGAAACGCAGGCTGGCGCATCGACTACGGCTGCGTATCAGAGCGTATCATGCGCGATGTCAGAGGCTTTGCGATGCACAGCGGCGTGATGGGCTCGGACCACTGCCCGATAGAGCTTGATATTATCCGGATTTAACAAAAAGCTGGTTTAAGTTCTGGACGGTATATGGTAATATATATACATAAATGTCAATCATATTAAGGAGGACTATCATGTCAAAAAAGTTGTTTAACGAAGCGGACGCGAAACGGCTGGGAGAACAGTTCGGGCTTAAATGGGAAAAGTTTGAACCGGATCAGCTGGCGTACGGCATGAACGTTGAGCTCGAGCATGGAACCGAAGATGCGGTCACCAACGTGACAAACGACGATGAGGTGGTGACGTTCAAGATCGCGCTTGCGCATCTCAACGAGTTCCCGGATTATTACGTCCGGCTGAAGAAGATGGAGAAGGAAGCCGAGGCTTTCTGGGGAATCGAGGACTGATTGCCCGAGGCTTGGGGTGGTAGAAAGGAGGCCGATATGGCCAAATATATTTGCAGAGCCTGCGGGTACGTTTTTTCCGTGGAGAATCCCGAGCCGGAGTATACGGAGATTACGGAAACGGACGGGCTGCCCGATGAATTCAAGTGCCCCAAATGCGGCGCGTCGAAAAGTAATATCGAAAAGATCGAGGAATAACGCGCCTGAACCTTTTATTTAGAAGGAGTTTGATAAGATGTCTCGAAAAAAAGAATTGTCCGGGCTGATCACCGGACTCGTTGCGATTGTCGCGACCGCATGCTTTTTGGTTATCGGGTTTTTGACAGGCGGCTGGCATCCGGCATGGCTGGTGTTTCTGGCGATACCCATCACCGGTATCATCGGGGATCTTGTGACCAAGGGCAAGGATGTGTCTGTCACCGGCCTTATCGCCTTTTTGGCAGTGGTCGCCTATCTTGTTATCGGGTTCAAGTGGAACCTGTGGCATCCGGGATGGATACTGTTTTTTGCGATTCCGATTGCGGGCACCATCGAAAACATTATAAAGAAAAAAGATATATCAGGCGCGATCATCGGAGCTGTCGCATTGCTCTGTACGGTGGCGTTTCTGATAGCGGGGTTTTTCTTTGATCTGTGGCATATCGCATGGGTTGTTTTTTTACTGATACCGATCATCTCGATCATCATTAATATCATCAAAGTGGCGTCGAAAAAGGATGAGGCTGAAAATAAAGACGTCTGAAAAATCGGTTTATGCATATCAGCCAAGGTCTTTGTATCTTTGGTTGAATGCGTATTTTCATACCAAAGCGGCGTGAATAATTGATATCATCAATATCAACAATAGTATCATCTCGATATGCAGCTGGAGTTGGGGCATATGAAAAACTGGTTTTTGGAATTTGAAAAGCATTTGATGGGGGATGTAAAGCCGTCCGAATACTTTACTGCGCTTATCAAAAATGACATTTTTCCGAAAGCATATCCTTTTTTGGTGATCACTGACCTGATTGGCGTGTCGCAGTCTCCCGTCAATCATCCTGAAGGGGACGTGTGGGCGCATACGATGCTGGTCGTCGATAACGCCGCACGGGTGCGGCACCGCAGCGCGGATCCGCGCGCGTTCATGTGGGCGGCGCTGCTGCACGATCTTGGGAAAGTGCCCTCGACGCGGCGAAAGGACGGCCGAGATCATCGCCTATGATCATGACAGGACGGGAGAGGCGCTCGCGCGCGATTTTTTGAGCGAATACGGGGAAGGCGAAGAATTTGTGGACAGTGTGTCGGCGCTGGTGCGCTGGCACATGCAGCCGTTTTTTGTGGTGCGGGGACTGCCCTTTTCGGATGTTGACAGCATGATGCGGCAGACTAACGCGGATGAAATCGCGCTGCTGTCTTATTGCGACCGCCTGGGACGCGGCGACTTGTCGGAAGAAACGGTGGCGGTGGAAAAGAAAAACGCGATCATCTTTTTGGAGAAGTGTCAAAAGTACGGCCTCAAAAAATAAAAAGTGCTGTGCAAAATAAAGGGCGGTTAAAATGGGGGAAAAATTAAAAAGGATATACGGTGTCAGTATCAATTACCGGCTGATGAATGATTTTCTGTCAAACATCGGCGATATAAGAAAGGCAAGGAAGGCAAACGACGTCGGTGCCGCATTTGAAAAGCGGATCATGCTGGCCGTGACGCAGGTGAACGGCTGCCGGATGTGCAGTTATTTTCATACCAGGGAAGCGCTGAAGATCGGCATGCCCGAGCAGGAGATACGGGATATTCTGGGCGGAGAGCTTCGGGGCGCGCCGGAAGAGGAAACCGCCGCGCTTGCATTCGCGCAGCATTATGCGGATACGGCCGGACATTATGACCCGGCTGCCTGGGAGCGCATTGTACGGACATATGGAGAAGCGCGCGCGAGAAGCATTTTAGCCTACATTCGCGCGATCATGGTCGGTAACGCCCAGGGAAACATATTAGGTGCATTAAAATCGCGGTTTCGCGGCAGGCCTGAGCCGAACAGCACGTTTTTTAAAGAGCTTGCAGTCCTTTTTTCAGACATCTTCATCATACCGTATATACTGATAAAAGCGCCAGGCATCAAAGCTTTCAAAAAGATCGCGAAAAGAAGACGATGAATGCAACTGATTTTCTTGATACATCAAGTCATATCATTATGGCCATGACAATAATAGCGCTTTTTACAAAAAAAATATGAAAAGGAAGAT
>JAQTSP010000209.1 GCA_028711205.1 Eubacteriales bacterium
TATTCTTCTTGCCATTTTGATTCCCCCTTGCAATATGCGATAAACTCAAGTACCGTCGCGCCGATTTTTATGATATCGCCGTCTTTTAGTTTTTCCGGCTTGTCAACCGCAGTATCGTTCAGCGCGGCGCCCGTGCCTTCTCCATAGACCAGTATAAACGCGTTCTTTTTCGGTTCATATATGATCGAAGCATGGTTGTCCCTTGATATCTGATCGTCTTCGACAATGCATACGTCCATTTTTGCCGACCGGCCAATAAAGTTCCGGCCATAGTGCAGCCGGTAGTCTCTCCCTTTTTCGGGGCCTTCGATGCATACCAGCCATCCGACAACCGGATCGATGCCAAGCTTGCGTGAAAAATATCCAACGGTTTTTGTCTCCTTCGCGCCCATATGCATCTGTGTCATCGCTTCTCTCACCGGATCATGTTTTGCATTCGAACTTTTCGCGACGGTGTTTTGCTCTCTGACCGAATCGTTTGCAACCGTCACAGCGCTCTCGCGGTTAATGCCCAGATCGACGCCGCAATGCGGGCATTTTTTATACTTGACGCTGTCATAATAATGTCCGTTTTCACATCTGACGATTTCCATTACTGATCACCTACCTGACAAAAACCGCTATTGCGGAATAATTATCCATATTTGTGTTGGCGCTGTTCATTATTACTTCTCTTTCCATTTCCATAAGCCATTGGTTCGGGCTGCGTGATTTTTTTAAAAGCCATATCATGCTGTTCTCGTCGATGCCTTCCCAAAAACCGTCGCTGCAGAGCAAAAACGCATCGCCACGGCCCAATTTTTTATCCGCTTTGTTGATGTCATATTTTGATTTGCCCCATTCTGTGCCCAAAACTCTCAGCAGTTTGTTCCGGTCCTCATGATGCCTTATCGCATCCTCTTTTATCTCACCCATAGCAACCAGCATCTGAGGCACACTATGGTCTGATGTTCTTTGCAGTAATTTGTTATTATGGAAATGGTACAGTCTGGAATCCCCGATATGCCCCCATATCGCGGCTTCCCTGTCAAAATGCAAAAGCACCAGCGTCGTTTTCATTTCGCCGAAGCCATGGCTCTTGTCCTGCGCGTCTATAAGCAGTTTCTGCCCCTGCTCAAAACACGCGCTGACCATTTCCTCATTTTTTGCCGCTCCGCTTCTGAATATCTCCTGCGACTTCCCGGCAACCATTTTTGACGCCTGGTCGCCCTTGCCATGCCCGCCAAGGCCGTCCGCCAATGCGAAAAGATAACGGCCGTCGAAAGAATCGCACAGTATGCAATCTTCGTTGACCTTCCGGTCTCCCTCTTTTGAAATACAGTCATAGATAACGCGCATACCTTGACCTTCCTTGCACAGAATTTTTTGTACACTAATATTATACCGAGCATTATATATATTTGGTAAGCCGCCGGCTTACAAAACGAAAACATTAAATCGTTTTTTGTCCAAGATCAAATAAAAGAATATTCAGCTGATCAACATCCAGTGAATTCTGGATACCGTATATGATGACCGCATCTCTCATATTCTTTGGGTAAAGTATAGGGTAGCCTGTATTTTTAAGTATATGTTGGAAATCATTTATGCCTGTTTTCATGGCCAAAAGCATTCTAAACAAAGTATCCCTGCCCGGAACTTTTTTGCCGCGGAAAATCTCATAACCATAAATCCTGTCAATTCCGGCCTTTTCAATGACTCTTGCTTTGCTTAAATCCTTCTGCTGCAGTAAAAACGCAAGGTAATCACAAACACAAAACGATTGGGAAGAATCTTTTCTTTTTTCGATATATTTTTCAATATCTCCGCTTTCCAACAGCAATTTCATTAAATCGTCTGTTGATTCGTTTTGTTTAATCATACAATACCATTTTTACCTTTTTTGCTATAAAATTAACATTTACATTTTACTTCTATATATAATAAACGTCAAATATTTATTAAATTCTCATTGTGATAATGCTTCGGATATGTATGATCATCAACGCCTCCAAAGTATGGCTTTTACTCCTGCATACAAAAGACGCCGAAACACCTTCGTTTTCGGCGCCCTGTCATCAACCGGCTATTCGTTTTATCAGTCAGAATGAAAATACGCGACAAATCCCTGTACAAGACCCTGCACGATCTTTTCCTGATATGATTCGCTAACGAGCAGGTAGTCCTCTTGTTCGTTTGTCATGTGCCCCATCTCGATGTTGCAGACCGGCACCTGTGACCAGCAAAAACCGGTCTGATCCGACCTTGGCGTAATCCCTAAGTCTTTCGCGCCGGTCGCCTCAAGCGTGCTGTCAAGCAGTGCTTCGGCCAACGCGACGCTTTTCCGGGCAACGATGTCGTCGTCTGTATCGAGCGACCCTTCGGCGGGCACAAGTATGAACATGCCGTGTACCGACTGATCGTTGCTGCCGTTTGCGTGTATGCGCAGCCAGCAGTCGACGCCGGATTCGTTCATCATCTCTGCCCTCTCGGCATTGGATATATCGACGTCGTGCGCCGTACGCGTCATGACCACCTCTGCGCCAAGCGCCTCAAGCGCCGACTTGAGCTTAAGGGCCACCTGCAGGTTGATCACGTATTCGGGCACGCCGGAGAAACGCCCGTATGTGCCGGAAGAGACTTTGCTCTTTGTGTCCGTACCGCCCGGCGATACCGGTTCCTGATCCGAATTGCTGTTGCGCTGATGCCCCGCATCAATGCCGATCACACATCCCAAAAGCGGCTGGTCATCCGCCGGCTGCGCGGCCTGCTGCGCGTCAACCCAGCGTTCGTACAGCCCGGCCGTCGTTTTTGGGCCCGCAATCCCGTCGGCTGTGAGCCCTGCATACAACTGAAAATTGGACACCGCCGATTTCAGCGCATCGCCAAACACGCCGTCCAAATCCCCGGGGTCAAAACCAAGGTCGGCCAGCATCTGCTGCAAAAATTTGATCTCGCTTCCCTCATCGCCCACTCTATACGTAACGTCCAGCGGTATGGCCGGTGCAACATCGGTATCAGGTTGTGTTGTCGGTATCGGTGTTTTGTCGGCCGGTTGTTCTTCCACTGATTCGGTCGGTACGCTCTCGACTGCTGGTTCTTCCGTTTCGGGTTCCGTCACCGATGAAGTTTGACCGCCGGTTGAGTCCGCCGGCGCTGTACATCCGGCAAAGCAGATCAGAATAAACGCAAGTATGATTATGCCAATTTTTTTGATCATCAGTCTTCCCAACCCATATCACGCTCGTATTGCCTGATAAACGAGAGATTCGCCTCCTCATACACATTGAACGACGGCGGGTTGTCGTGCCCGCAGTACGGGTCGTTGACATACCAGTCCGTGCTTTCAAAAAACTGCCGTATCTCCGGCGTGTTAAACGTGTATCCGTAGCGCGCATAGATCTCGTTTCTTGCCAGGCGCACCTCCCACTGGCTCAAGCCGACAAGATCCGCCTCCGTGATGTAACGCGTATCGCTGCCGGGTATGAGGTACGCGCTCTCTTCGTTGAGGTCTTCCGTGATATCATTATCTTCTTCATTATCTTCTTCTTTGATCAACAGCGGTTTTTCTCTAACCGTCGCCTCACCGCTACCATCATAGTCAAGCCATGCAAGAGCCGCGTTTGCTTCGTCTGCGTCCGCGATATCGGCCGGCCACCAAAACGTAAGCTCTGTGATCAACTCTTCAAAATCCATATTATCTGAATACCAGTCTTCGGGCAAATCGTTTGGCGGTTCAATGGGTTCGCTGTTATACTGGTTCGTCATGTTGACGGCTTGGGCTATCTTCAACGCTTTTTCACTATCCGAACATTCGTCATAATCGGGTTCAGCGCCAAGCGTGACCATAACCGGTATATATTGAACAACATCGTTTTCGTGCTGATACGCGATAATGGCATCAAGCCATTCTTCGGGGCCGGCAAAAATATTCTGCATGCGTTGCTCCTGCTGATCCTGAAACTCGTCATCCAGATCTGTGGCTGTACCATATTCTGCATAGTACGCGCTCATGCTGCCCCAGAAATCGGACCAGTTCTCAAGATAGCCGAGCAGCTCTTCGTTG
>JAQTSP010000210.1 GCA_028711205.1 Eubacteriales bacterium
CTTAAATATTGATTAAATTCATCTTCCCCCAAATAATCCTTTAAATAAGTAAGTATCAAACCAAAATCAATATCATTTTTATCATAGAATTCTTCTAAGCCTTCTTCATCCTCTCTTTGCATATATTCAAATACATGATTCTCCACCTCCATGCAATAGTCTATGTATGAATCATAATCATCATAATCAATATAATCATCATAATCATCTGTCAATTTCAACGGTTCCGGCTCTTCCTCATTATCCAACCCGATATCGCCACTCCCCAGGTTCTCGATCATACGCGTATCATTTACGCTGAACGAAGGCCTGTTGTTCTGCAAAGCGTTTCCGGTGTCAGACACCGGCGAATGATATCCGCCGCCACCCGGTGTCCCCGCGCTGTCCCCGCCGTCTTCCCCGTACATCTCCGCCATCATGTTGTTGTACTCCGCATGCACGGCCTCTTCGCTGTCCAAAGCGTTCGCGCGCGGCTTCACATACGGCGGTATCTCGTTGTCCGTGGTATCCGCGCCGCCCTGTGCCGCCGTGATCTTCCTGAACTTCTCCACAAACTCCTGCATCGCCTCGTCACGCTCCTGCGCTTTCTGCGCGATCAGCCCGTCTAGCTCGGATAACTGCACAAGGTCGTCGTTACTGTACCTGCCCGCCGCAATCACGGCGAGGTTGTCGCGCGCACGCTGTATCGTGTCGATATCGCCGCCCTTCTCCTCGACACGCTGCTTGAGGCCGGCAAGATACTGGTGAATATTTTTCATTATACCATCATTTCCCTGATTTGTATAGAACGTATTGTCGCTGCCGCCGCCAATTTGCGTATCGATTTTTGTCGATTTATCGGAAGTCTTGCCGGAACTGCCAAAACCGCTTTTCCAGGTGCTCTTTGTATCCGAGCTGCCGCCGCCCGCGCTGTTTCCCATCGTCTGCCTCAGCGCCTTCTTATACGCGTCCTCGCCGTATTGGCGGATGAACCGCTCCCTGTCCTTGATGATCTTTGATACTTTGTTATTCATGTGCTTCTCCTTCTTGGCCGCCCGCGCGGACGGCTTAATGATTCTTATGCATACCGGATTTTACGGCGTCCTGTTTGATCACGGACGGATCGTGCCGATAGCCGTGTTTGAGAGCGGCCATCGGCATGCCCGCTTAGCCCGCCTCCGTCCCGGTGCTACGTCATCAGCGCCGCCCATGTCTTGGGGCCGACGATGCCGTCAACCTCAAGGCCTCTGGCTGTTTGAAAGGCTTTGACGGCCTTTTCGGTCTTCGAGCCGTAGATACCGTCGATGCCGCCCGGGTCAAAGCCGATGCTTTTCAGCGCCGTCTGCACCGCGCGCACGTCATCGCCCTGCATATACGGCCTGCCTGTGTTTTTGAGTTTGCGCGAATACACCGCGTCGGCGCTTTCGTCCGCAAACACGTGAAGCCGCCCGTACCGGTTCCAGTTCACCGCCAACAGCGGTTCCCTGACGACGCCATAGTCGCGGCCTTTCGCGTGCACGACCGTGCCGTCGCCGATATAAACACCGACATGGTACATCTTGTTCTTCGTGGTATATTTCCTGAACACCAGGTCGCCGGCGGTGAGGCCGCTTTTTTCGATCGCGGCGCAGTGGTTGAAATACAGCCCGTTGGCCGTCGTATCGCTGCCGATGTACCCGTTTTCAAGCAGATACGCGACGATAAGCCCGCTGCAGTCATACGCGGCCAGCGTCTGCCCGCTCTCCACGTGCTTTTCGTAATGCGCAAGCGCCCGCTTATAGTTCGTTGCCCCGTTCTCTAACTTCTTGATAAGGCTTGGCGTCATCTCCTGTCCCTGCGCGCCCCAGACATACAGGCATCCTTCGACCGACAATGCGTATGCCAAAAATCTGTCCACTTCGCCCGCTTCCTCTTCCCACGCGTCCGCGTCGACAAGGCAGGCCGCATATTCCTCTTTGACAAGCCCGAGTATATAGGCGATGACCGTGCCGCTCTGTGTTTCGCCGATCACAAGCGTCTCGTCGCCAACGCAGAGCTCTCCGATCTGCTTGCTGCCGTCGCTCGCATACACCGGAACCGTTTTGGCCGCTATTTTCATTTATATATCCTCCCTTAATTTTTTACTTAAAACTGCGCCATGCGCCGCTCTGGTACACGGCGCTTCCCGTCGCGCTCGTCCGCCACGCGCCGCTCTGGTACACATACACCTCGTCCGCCAGTTGAAATGCGCCGCCGGCATATCCCCACAGGTTCATGTCGTGGTATGTGACGTACAGGTACGCCTGCCTCGATTCGCTTCCGTATTCCTCGGTAAAAAACTGTTTTCTTAAGTTGCCCGTGCTTTCGTTTGTCTGTTTTAATAATATGCCGTAATACGTCCGCGCGTTGTGGATGATGTCCTGTATCAGCGCGGAAACGTTAAATTCGCGCCATCCGTCGGCGTTGCCGCTCAAAAACAGATTGACCGCGCCGTTCGCTGTGTATGACGGCTGATTGCTCCAGTTAACGCTTCCGGCCGACCAGGAGGACGATATGCAGTGCGCCGTAAACGGCAGCTCCGCGGAATACGCGTACGTCGAATAATCCTGATACATATTGAGCACGGCGGCATCGATGATCTTGCCCGACAGGCCGGACAGATCAAATCCCATCAGTATCCTGTCGACCTGCGATGACGTGCCCGTTTTCCCAAGCGCCATGTACGTCTCGCCGTTGTAGTTCGTCGTCGAAGCGCTCTGGCGTATAAACGTATCTCCGCCAACAAATATCGTTGTTGTTGACATAGCCGCGCCCTCTAATACTTGATCCAGATCGTGCCGTCTGGATACGTTCCGCTCGGACTTGATGTGCTGACGATCACCGTGGGTATCTTCCTTGCCGACGACCCGTCGGTCACGAGCTTAAGATAGTTGTTCGTGTCGTCATAGGTGAGCGTGTCGTTGTCACCAAGAGTGATGCTCGAGACCAGCCCGAGTTTGGCCGTTGTGACCGCGCCCGTGCCGATCTTTGCCGCCGTGACCGCACCCGCGCCGATCTTTGCCGCCGTGACCGCGCCCGTGCCGATCTTCGTCTCCGTCACCGCTCCTGTACCGATCTTCGTTTCCGTCACCGCGCCCGTGCCGATCTTCGCCGCCGTCACCGCGCCGCCGGCGATCTTTGCCTCGCTGACCACGCCGTCCGCAAAATTGTCGGCAACGACCGCGCCTGCTCCTATCTTTCCTTCCGTCACCGCGCCGTCCACGATCTGGTCGGCGCCGACCGCATCGTCCGCGATCTTTTCCTGCGTCACCGCGTCTTCGGCGAGCTTTTCTGTCGTGATCGACCCGTCCGCCACCGACCCCGCCGATATATCGTCGATCTGTGACTTCAGGTCGGCGATCTGCGTCCTCACCGTCTCGCCCGTCACGTTTTCGATCGCCGCGCTGCCGATGCGTTCCGCGCCGCTTGCGCCCGTTTCGGCGTTCTCAAGCTCGGGTAAAAGCGCCTCATTGATATAATCGCGTATCTGGTCGGATATCCCCTGCACCTGCTCCCTTGCCTCTTCTTCGCTTGCCGGCGTCGTGGTATATGTCTCCTTATCGTTCAGCCCCGTTGCCGGGCTGAACGCCATTTCTGTAAATTCTGCCATCTCAGTCACCTCTTTTTCTTTCTGTTGACGTAATATGTCATGCGCAGCCCCGAAAGTCCGACGCCGCGGTCCATATCATCGCTCGATACTTTGATCTGTATGTAAGACGCCCTGCGCATGCCGATGCGCATTGCATACGTCTTGGCGTATTTGATGACGTGCCACGTGAACGCCGACCAGTTGAAATCATCCCAGTCAAAGGATCTGATATCGTATTCCCTCGACATGAAACTGTCGGTATTCTCGTTGCCCACGGATACCGTGGCTTTGACGTTGCCTTCGCCCGAGAAGCTTGGATAAACGCACATGAACGTCTATCGCTCGTCCGGGCTCCCGAGATCAAACGCCTTGCTCCTAAAATACGCCGCATAACCCTGCCCGAAGTCATCCTTGTTCTTCGTAAACTTCACGATACCGTCGGCG
>JAQTSP010000021.1 GCA_028711205.1 Eubacteriales bacterium
CAACAGCGCAGGATTTTTCCCTCATCAAGCTTTGAAAGGAGGACATTATGCCGACACCATCAAAACCGGCCCTTGTGCTTGTAGAAGAAAACAAATCGCACCGGACAAAAGCGGAGATTGCGCAACGGAAGGAAGCGGAGGAATCAACCATTACAGGTGTTCCGATGGAAGCATGGCCGTCTCTTTCGAGGAAAGCAAAAAAAGAGTTTAAAAGGCTAAAGGAATTGCTCGGCAAAATAAAAAAAGATGATGCAGTTTACGAAAACGTAATTAATAGATATTGCGAACTTTGGGACGAATGCATTGAATTTAAAAAAGAACAAAAAGAGTTTTTGGATTCAAAAGACGAGCTAGAGCAAGAATATCGAGAAGAAGAAACCGATCTAAAAGCATCAACTTATTATAAGTTACGTGCAAAAATTCAAGACAACGTATTATCACTAGATCGGCAGATTCAAGCAAAGCGAAAAATGATGCTGGATATCGAGAAAGAAAACATCATGACAATAGCTTCATCTTTGCGTTCCGTGCCCAAAAAAGTACAGAAAGATATACCAGAAAGTGGCATGGCCGCATTCATGAAAAAGAGGACTGGTGGAGGTGCTTGACAAACGTAGGGCTACAGAGCCGATAGAGTTTATTCAAAATTTAAGGCTGGTCGGTGATTTTACCGGGCAGCCTTTTATATTGCAACCGTGGCAACAAGAAGTTATCTGGAATCTATACGGAACGGTTGATGATAACAATAGGCGGCAATACAGATATTTATATCTTGAGATTCCTAAGAAAAACGGCAAGACCCCGCTTGCTGCAGCGCTGGGATTATATCATCTTGTATGCGATGGTCCGGGCGGTGAAATATACTGCGCCGCCGCAGAGCGTAAACAGGCTGGGCAAACTTATTCGTACATGAAATCGATGATAGAGCAAGACGAATATTTATCAAGCTTCCTGCGTGTTGTCGATAGCCAAAAAGAAATACACAACCCAGTAACAGGTACGTTCGTCCGCGTCATATCCGCCGAAGCATACAGTAAACATGGTATGGCTCCATCGGTGGTTATCATCGATGAGTTACATGCACACCAAAAGCGCGATTTATGGGATTATCTTACGTTTGGTTCTGGCTCCGCACGTAAAGAACCACTATGGATTGTAATTACAACGGCTGGGGATGACCCGGACAAAAAAACAATCGGCTGGGAAATTCACGATAAAGCACGAAAGATTAAAGACGGAGAACAAATTGATCCAACGTGGTATGTCAAAATATATGGCGCACCGGAAGACGCGGACATTTATGATGAAAAAGTTTGGTATGACGCGAACCCATCGTTGGGCGTGGCTATAGAAATCGAAGAAGTACGCAGAGAAGCATTAGCCGCGCGAAACAGCGAATCGGTTGAAAAACTTTTCAGATGGTTGCGGTTAAACCAATGGGTGCAATTAAAGCGTCTTGGATGGTTGCCGCTTACTTTATGGGATAAAACGATAGGCAAATGGAACCCTGCTGATATGCTGGGAAAATATTGTTATGTTGGAATAGACTTATCTACCAATAACGCGATGACGGCGGCTGACCCGTTATTTCCTCCGCAGGATGGCATAAAAGATTGGCGTTACATGATAAACGCTTGGGTACCTGATGAAAACATGAAAGAACGTGTATCCCGCGATCACGTCCCCTATGACAAATGGGCAAAAAACAAACATCTAAATGTGACGCCCGGAAAGGTGATAGATTTTGCAATAATTAAAAACCGGATAGAACTATTGGAACGTGAATACCGGGTGAAATATTATTGCGGCGATCCTTGGCATTTAGAAGTTTTAAGGCAACTTTTACCGCGTGAAATCGGGGATAAGTTTGTTGTTATATCCCAAACAATGGCCGGAATGTCGCCGGGTATGCATGAGCTAGAACGTCTGTATATGGCAGGAGAAATATCGCACCCTGATAACCCGGTAGATAGATGGTCATTTGGAAATGTTGTCATAGCGACAGATGGAAACGAAAACAAAAAACCGATGAAAAACAAAAGCATAGACCGAATAGACCCGACAGTTGCTTTAATTAATGCAATGGCAGGGGCTATTCAGCTTGAGCCAAAAACAAATGTTTACGAGGAACGCGGAATGACGTCATTATTGTGAGGTAAATATGAAACTAAAATTTAAAGACCGGCTAAAGATACTTGCAACTGGAAGCTTTGATGAATACACTAAAGCTTTTTTTAGTGGAGAGGACTTGCCGCCAGACGGCCCGGTAGACGCGGAAACAGCTTTAACATATTCGGCGGTGTTCGCATGTAACCGAGTATTGTCCGAAACATACGCGAGCGTGCCGGAAATTATGTACAAAAAGCAAGGAAAAGACCGAATACCGGTAACAGAGCTTGGCACAAGCGAAGTAACACCACAGATTTTGTTATTGAACGACATCATGCACACAACCCCAAACGAAGAAATGTCGGCGTTTAATTTTAAAGAAGCGCAAATGTCGGCTTTGAATTTAGGCGGTAATTCCGTGAGCGAAAAGCTTGTAAATTCTCGCGGGGAGATAGTTGGGCTTTATCCTTACTCATATGACAGAGTAAAAATTGAACGAGATAAAGAAACACAAAAGCTTAAATACATTATAGATGGGAATAAAAAAACGCTTACGCGAAGCCAAGTATTGCATATACCCGGCCCATCACTTGACGGCGTGATAGGGATGTCGCCTATATCGTATGCGGCATCGGCTATCCGTCTTGGATTGCAGTATGAGAAGTTTGGCGTCAAGTTTTACGAGAATGCGGCAAATCCAGGCGGTGCTATTGAATGCCCAGACCAACTATCCCCGGATGCGGCAGAACGGTTAAAGAAAGACCTAAAAAACAACCACCAGGGATTGAAAAATACAGGCGTTCCGCTTCTTTTAGAAGGCGGTTCAAAATGGAACCAAATCACCATAAACCCTGTTGATGCTCAACTTATAGAAAGCAAGTATTTTCAGATAGAAGATATATGCCGGATATACCGTGTTCCGCAACATCTTGTAAACAAACTTGACCGCAGCACAAACAACAACATTGAACATCAGTCATTAGAATTTGTCATGTATACAATGCTCCCATGGTTTAAACGCCATGAAGAATGCGACAATGCCCAGCTCATACCGCGTGAATTACGTATGCAGGGTTATTTCTTTGAAAGCAAGATGGACGGGCTTTTGAGGGGTGATAGTGCGGCGCGTGCGGCCTTGTATGCAAATGGTAGACAATGGGGATGGTTGAGCGCAAACGACATCCGCAAACTTGAAAACCTCCCTTCGCTTGGGCCGGTTGGTGATATATATCTCAGCCCTTCCAATATGATTGAAGCCGGAACAGACACGCAAAACGCCGTAAACGCTAAGGTATTGGATGAAATATATGCATTGATGGAAGAAAGGAGAACCGCATAATGGGATTTTGGAAATTTATAAAAAACGCTGCAACAGAAGCGGAACCAGAAGAGATTGTATTACGCATTGAGGGTGAAATCGTTGATGATGATGATTTATGGCTTTATGAATGGTTTGGGATTAAAGCTATATCACCAAATACTTTCAAAGAAGAACTTGAAAACTATGCCGGAAAAGACATAACCGTATGGATTGATAGCTATGGCGGCAGCGTGTTTGCGGCAGCGGGAATGTACAATGCGCTAATGGAACATAAGGGTGCGGTAACTGTAAAGATAGACGGAAAAGCGATGTCTGCGGCGTCTATTATTGCAATGGCCGGCGGCAAGGTACTAATGTCACCTGTGGCAATTATGATGATTCATAATCCGCTAACGGAGGTTTACGGATATGCAACCGATTTAAGAAAAACCGCCGACGTGCTGGATGAAGTCAAAGAAGCGATTATGAACGCATATCAGGTTAAGACAAACAGGTCAAGAAACAAGCTTTCGCAGATGATGGATGATGAAAGTTGGATGTCTGCAAAAACGGCAATCAAAGAAGGGTTTGCAGATGAAATGCTTTATGCAGCTGCGGATAAGGTCGCGGAGCCTATTGATATGGCGTTTAATCGACACGCAATCATGAACAGCACAGCAGAAGCGGTAAAGCGAATGGTGGCCTTGCAGAAGCCGCCCGAGAATCCACCGGAAGAACCGCCGAAAACATTGCCTGATGACACGACATTAAAATTAGAACTTGCAAAACTGGACTTAGAGCTTGCGCTTTAGGTCTTTTTTATTAAAGAAAGTGGAGGTAAACAATGAACAAATCAAAAGCATTAAAGGCGTTGGAAGCACAGCTTGCCACCGCGATGTCTGAAGCGCAAGCGCTGAAGAATAAGGCGGGGGTTACAGCTGATGAAATCAACGCAAAGACAGAGGAAATCAAGGCTATCAAAGCCAAGGTTGCATTGCAGATTGTGGAAGACGATGGCAAAGAGTTTGACGACAAGGGCGACGAAGTCATTGACACCACGCCGACAAACACGCCGATTTTTGCCACTCCAAGGCAGAATGACGCGGGGCTTAGAGTGTTTAAAAACTTGGCCGAGCAACTCCGCGCGGTAAAAAGGTTTGCAACAGACGGCGTTGTTGACGAACGGCTGAACAGGCTAAACAACGAAGTCAGAAACGCCGCGCCCTTGGGAGCAAATGAGGGCGTCGGAGAAGATGGCGGATTTGCCGTACAATCTGACTTTGCCGGATTCATGATGGAATCGGCCGCAACGTCCGGTCAAATTCTTCCGAGGGTTGACAGGTACGAAATCACCAGCAATTCAAACCGCGTAGAATGGACGGACATAGATGAAACGTCCGTTGCTACAACGGTGTTCGGAGGCGTACAGGTCTACTGGGAAGGGGAAGCACAGGGCGCTACAGCGACACAGCCGAAGCTTTCGCAAAAAGAATTGAAACTATGCAAGCTTTTGGGGTTTGCATATGCAACCTATGAGCTGGAACAGGATAGCAATTTCATCTCTCAGCTTTATACCCGTGCGTTTACACTTGCAATCCAGAGAGAACTTGAAGGTTGTGTGATCGATGGAACCGGCGCAGGCAAACCGCTTGGATTCTTGAAAAGCGGTGCGTTGTCCACGATCACAAAAGAAACCGGACAGGCGGCGGACACCATCGTTTGGAACAATCTTTCAAAAATGTTTAATGCCGCATACGACAAAAGAAATTCGGGCTATGCATGGCTTGCGCATCCTGACACGTCAGAACAATTTGACTTTATGCAGTTCCCTGTTGGAACTGGCGGCGTTCCCGTTTATTTGCAGGAAGCAAAAGAAGGGTCGGTTGCGACGCTTAAAGGACATGCAATTGTCGAATCTGACCATTGTTCCGCGATTGGTGACGCTGGTGATATTAGCTATGTAAACCTAAAGGATTATCTGCTGATTACCAAAGGCGGCGTACAGGCAGACACTTCGATGCACGTTGCATTTTTGACGGCGCAGAATTGTTTCCGGTTTATTTTCCGGGCAAACGGTATGCCGAAAAAGGCATCAAAACTGACAATCAAAAATTCCAGTACCCAAAGGTCTAGTTTTGTAACCTTGGGCGCTCGATAAAAGAAAGGAGATAAAAAATGTTATATATTCCAGAAGGAGTAATGGAAGTTAATGCACTGTGCCCGCAAGCGGGCGCAGCTTTAACCGGGGATTATGTTTGTTTAAAAAACGTCAATATGGCGTGGGTTGTTGTAACCGTATATCAAGATACATCCGATACGGTTGCAATCACAATTGAACAAGCAACAGATGTAAGCAATTCGGAATCTGATTCAACAGCGATCACGAATGTTGTGCCTATATTTGCTAACCAGGATTGCGCGACAAGTGATGCGTTTACAAGGCAAACGGACGCAGTGAGTTTTACTACGTCTGCCGATGACGATGTAATCAAAAAAATTATATTTCAAATCGATCCTGCCTTGTTAGACGTAGAAAACAATTTTGATTGTATTACAGTCAAAACAGGCGCAAGCGATGCTACGAACCTAACTGAGGCGCATTATTTGCTTGATATGAAATATAAGCAGGAAACGCCGCCTACGGTTATTACTGACTAACTAAAGGCCGATAAAATTCGGCCTTTTATTATCGAAAGGAGAAATAAAAATGTATAGAGATCATCCCGATAATATACTTGGTGTAAACACAGCTGACAATTTGTTTAGCTCGTCAAGCGTTACGGCGAATGCCGATGGTTCGATGATTGAACGACAGGAATATATACAATCTCAAATATCGGCATTATCCGGTTCGCTTCCCGGAAACTATGCATGGGGCGTTGCTCCGGCAGGCACAAACAGTACAACCGTTGTTGTAATTGCGGCGCTGGCCGGATATGGCGACGATTTTTTTAACCATGAGTATTACATGCAGATACTCAAAAATGCAAACAGTGCAACGGCGGCACCGGAAGCAGAATATAGGCAGATAACAGATTATACGTCGACAACAGGCGCGTTTACGTGTACGGCGTTTTCGGCGGCTATTGAGGCATCTGATATTTGCTTGATTGTGCACGAGAGCACGGCAATGCTGGGCAGTGACGACGGCAACAACGCTTACGCAAGTACAAGTGTTGTTGCAAATGCAGACGGCTCGCTTATTGAAAGGCTGGAATATTTGCAGTCCGAAATGGGCGCGGCTGCTGGAGCCAGTTTATCGGCTGACGTTGCAGCTATTAAAGCACAGACAGACGAAATTGGATCGGCGGTTGGTGCGTCCATATCTGCTGATATTGCAGCGGTGCAGACGTCTGTTGATACAATTGACGACTTTATTGACACGGAAGTTGCCGACATTAAAACATCAACAGATATGATTCCGGCATTTATTGCAGGCGGTGGAATTGGTAGCGGGATAGCAAGAAAAACCGTTACTTTTTCAAACACGGGCGCGGACGTAGATTTATTTACCGTAACAGGTGATGTTATTGTCCGTCTTGTGGCTGTTTGCGCAACAAATTTAGCATCTGCCGCTGGTTGTACAATTGCGGTAGTGGCTAATGCCGTTGCACTTATTGCAACAACCGCATCAACAGATATAGCGGCTGGTGAAATTTGGCATGACGCATCGCCGGATTCGGAAGTTGAGGCAACAAGCGTAATGGCAGAATTTATTATATCTGACGGAAACGACATTTCTATTGATGTCGAAACCGCGAAACAGGTAGACAGCGGTGTGTTAAACTTCTACTGCATATGGACGGCGCTTTCAGCCAATGGCGCTGTTGTTGCTGCGTAAAATAACACGAGAGGGGGGGAAACCTCTCTCTTTGTGTAGAAGGGATGTGATTTTATGGCAGCGGCAGTAACGCTGACTGAGGAAACAATAGGTGTAATCAAAAAGATTAAATGGGTATGGACGGCGCACACTGACGGAAAAGTTGCTAAAACAACTACAAACGCCGTAACGACAAAAGCATATAACGGCGAATTGGTTAGGCTTGTGACTGTACCGGATGGCGTATCGGCTCCGTCTGATAACTATACTGTGCAGGTATTTGACGAAGATTCCGTTGACACGCTTATTGGGGCGGCAACTGGAAACCGCGACACCGCTAACACTGAACAGGTGCTTGCATCAAGCCTCGGCGTGGTAGCAAACGATACCTTGACGTTATATGTGGAGGGCGCGGGAAGCGGCGGAAAGGGTACAGTTATACTGTATATCAGGTGACGGCATGGACAAAAAAGTCATAACCGCCGTTACGACCGAACCAATTACATTAGCAGAGGCAAAAACGCACATAAGGCTAACATCCGGAACGTTCGCAGGTGATGTAAACACACAACAGAGCATAACGCCGGGGAATCATGAAGTGGCTGTCCATACAGGGACGGCCATTGATGTTTTAGGCTACATAACGATAGTCAATCTTAATTCCGGTACGTGCGCGGGAACTGTCACGGCAAAGATACAGGAAAGCGACGATAATGTATCATGGCAGGATTTTGCGTCGTTCACAGCCGTTACAGCCGCAAATGACAATGTTGTGCAAGAGATAGAGTATACGGGAGGCAAGCAATATATAAGGGCTGTAGCCACGGTTGCAACTGCCTCGTGCGCGTTTTCTGTTGACGTAGTGACTAAGACAGGCGACACGACGGAAGATGACTTGATATCAGCATTGATTACGGCTGCGCGGGAATACTGTGAGGGCTACACGGGCAGAGCATTAGCAACGCAGACGCTTGAAGCTTATCCGAAGTGTTTTCCGCGCAAGAACGAAATTGAAATTCCGTATCCGCCGCTTCAAAGCGTAACGTCCGTCAAATATATCGATAGCGGCGGGACTGAAACGACAATGACGGCGGATACGGATTATATTGTGGACGCAGACAGCAACGTCGGGCGGATTGTGTTGCCGTATGCAAAGACATGGCCGACAGCGACATTATACACAGTAAATCCGATAAAAATACGATACGTCGCCGGGTATTATGCATCGAACCCGATACCAAAAATGATAAAACAAGCCATGTTACTGCTGATTGGGCATTGGTACGAAAGCCGCGAAGCTGTGTTGATTGGACAAGGCACGATGTCAAAAAAAATTGAATTTGCCGTTGATGCGTTATTGTCGATGTATAAAGTGCGGTTTTTTTAGGAGGATGAAATGAGATCAGGGGATTTAGATCAGCGCGTTACTTTTCAGCGCAAAACAATAGCTTATGACACCTACAACGAGCCGATCGAGACGTGGGCAGACGCTTTTACCGTACCGGCAGCGGTCACGACGACGGGCGGCAAGGAATTTTACGCAGCGCAGAAAAAAAACGCCGAAACGGAAATGCTTATTGAAATCAGGTATACGGAAAAAATTAACATGCGTATGCGTATGAAATGGTGTGGCAGAACGTTTGAAATACTGCCGCCAATCAACGATGTAAACGCAAAACACATTAGGCTTTTGATAAGCGTGAAGGAAGTGGTTTAGTGGAAATTGATGAAGCATTGACCGCATATCTTTTATCACAATCAGGACTTACCGCCTTAATCGACAGGCGGTTTTTTTATGACGAAAGACCGGAGAATTCAGACCTTCCGGCGTTACTTTGTATGAACATCAGCGACGCAAAAGAACATACGCTGACGGCACAACAGAAACTCGAAAGCCCGATGATACAGCTTACATCTTATGGGACGACACGAGCAAGCGCTAGAGCCGTCGCAAACCAGGTTAAAGCGGCGCTGGCGGATTACGTCGGCACAATGAGCGGCATTGAGGTGCAGTATATCAAGTTGGTTAACGAACTGCCGTCAACAGAGCAAAACGAAGACGGAACCGTCAAAGCTCGAACAGTAGACCAAGAATATGAAATTAATTTTGTAAAGGAGTAAATTTATGAGCAGTGCAGTACATTCACACGGCACAACGTTTAATTGGGATGGCGTTGATATTGCCGAGATAGACACGATTAACGGCATAGAGGTAACTATGTCATCGGTTGATGTAACGAACCATCAATCGGCAGACCATTTTACCGAATCAATACCCGGATTGCTGACGGCTGGTGACGTCAGTTTAGTAGGAAACTATATTTACAGCGACACGACAGGCCAACAAGCGCTACTTACGGACATGCTGGCAAGGTCGGTAAAGACAGGCATAATCACGTTCCCGGCATCGACAGGAACGACATGGACGTTTTCAGGATATCCGACAGCCTGTAAAATCGGTGACGCGACGGTTGATGGGAAAATCCCGTTTACGGCCACTATTCACCCGACAGGCAAACCGACGTTGGCAACGGCGACATCAACAGGTTTGACAACGCCGTTCTTTGCAATCAGTGAATCGGCGGTTATTACGCCAGATCCAGCAAACGATGAATATGATTATGTAGCTACGGTTGCGACAGAAATAACGAGCGTTACGGTAACGCCTACCGCAACGGCAGGAACGATCACCGTAAACGGGAATACGGTAGCAACGGGCGAGGCATCGAGCGCTATCACTTTGGGCGCGGCCGGAACCAACACGACCGTAACTATTGTAGTTACAGAAACATCGAAAGCACCCGTCACTTACACGGTGCGGGTTGCCAGGGCAAGTTCATAAAAAAATTGGGGAGCTTCGGCTCCCCTTTAAATTTTACAGGAGGAAATTATGCCGATACCTTTTAAAACAATCGAACTGGACAAAGTATATAAACTGCGTTTTGGAATGGGCGCAACAATGGAGTTTAAAGAGTTGACCGGAATGAAGCTATCTGAATTAGGTGACAATGTTTCGGAACAAGTTCTTGGTCAAATATTATGGGTTATGCTTCGGCAAGAAAACCCGGAATTGACGCAAAAAGACGTCAACAAATTAATCGACGAATATTTTGACGGGACTATGGACGATCTTATGGACTTAACCCAAGAGGCCATTGAAGCCGCATATCCGCCAAAAAACCCCAAGAAGCCGGCAGCGAAGAAGCCTTAACGCTTGAAGAGGTATACAACATAGCGTTTGACATTGCTGTCGGGGAACTAAATCTAAAACCTGATGAATTTTGGAAACTCACATACGCTGAATTTTTTGCAATGGTAGAAGCCTACAAGCGACTTGAAAAACACAGAACAAATGAGCTGCTATATACTGCGTGGCATACAGCATTGTTTGAGCGTCAAAAAAAACTCCCGGCGCTTAATACCGTTTTGCTTGACGAACAGAAAAAAGAACATCGGAAACAAACGGTAGATGAAATGATTACCGTTGTAAAACTTTTAAATGCGGCTTATGGCGGGGAGGAAGTAAAAATATGACGGCAAGAAACAATTTTGAGATCATTGGGCTTGATAAAATCATAAACGATTTAAACAAATTTGGCGTCGAGGCACAAAAAGAGATACAGCCGTTTGTTGATAAAGCGGGTGATATTCTACTTGAAAAAACACGCGAAAAAGTACCTGTAAAAACAGGAGCATTAAAAGCAAGCCTGTATCTGAAAAGACCGAAATCAAAAAAAAGGTTTATTCAAAACACTTTGACATGGGGCAAGGATGTACGGGCATACGCCGCGCCTTTAGAACTGGGGCACGGGCTTGTATTCATGGGCCATCCGACATTGAAATACGTTAAAGCTAAACCGTATTTACGCCCTGCTGCGGACGAAAGCAAAGAAAATGTTTACACCACGATTACAAATGGGTTAGATATAGCGCTTGAAACATTGAGGAAATAACATGAGCAACATAATAAGAAGCTTTATCGTCAGAACCGGCGTGGACATGTCTGGAATGACGGTAGGGCTTAGTAAGCTGTCTACAGATTTAAAACGAGCTGGGAAACAAATCACGTCAACCGGGCAATCGCTGACAAAAAGCTTAACTATTCCATTGTTGGCTGTTGCTGCTGCGTCTGTTAAATTCGCCTCTGATTTTGAAGACGGTATGGCGAAAGTTGAAACTATCGCTGATACCGCCGCAAAAAGCATTGGCACGCTAAGCGATGAAGTTATGTCTGTATCCGATAACACGGGCAAAGCAGCGGATGAATTAAGCGAATCATTATATCAAGCGATTTCTGCCGGAGCTAATACCGCAGACGCTATGGATTTGGTCGATGTGGCGGCAAAATCGGCTATTGCTGGATTTACCGATACGACGACAGCAGTTGACGGTTTAACGTCTGTGTTGAATGCCTACGGATTAGAAACGACAGACGCGAACGACGTTGCAAACAAGTTTTTAATAACTCAAAACAAGGGCAAAACAACATTTGCACAATTAGCCAGCTCTATTGGCGGCGTGGTATCAATATCGGCTACAGCGGGAGTATCTATTGACGATTTACTTTCATCTCTTGCAACGCTTACAATGAACGGCATATCGACAGACGAAGCGGTAACTGGGGTTAAATCTGCGCTATCAAATATTATCAAGCCCTCAACCGAAGCGGCAAAAACCGCAGAACAATTAGGACTCGATTTTTCAGCAACGGCTTTACAGTCAAAAGGACTTGCCGGATTTTTGGCTGATGTAAAAGAAAAAACTGGTGGAAATATTGAGACAATAGCATCATTGTTTGGAAACGTTCGGGGTTTAAATGCCGTATTAAAGCTCACCTCAGATGAAGGTTTATCGCAAATGAATGACATCATGGGCGAAATGCAGACTAATACGACGGCCTTAGATGATGCTTATGAAACTATGTCCGGCACTATGAGCAACCAATTAAAGATTGCTTTAAACTCTTTGAAAAATGTTGGTATTGAGCTTGGGCAGAAATTAATGCCTATTGTTAATGATGGCATAATACCGGCAATCAAAGGTTTTGCTGAATGGATAGGAAAGCTTATTGACGGATTTAACAACTTATCGCCTTTTATGCAGAAAATGATCACATTGGCGCTCGGTATAGCCGTGGCAATAGGGCCGCTAACTACGATTGTCGGAAAACTGATTACAACGGTTGCGGGGCTTATAAAAAGCTTTCAGCTTGCACAAATGGCGCTGGCCGGGGGCGGTGGGTTTATGAGCGCAATTACTGCATTTCTCGGGCCTGCCGGAACGGTTGTTGTTGCAATAGCAGCTATCGCGGCGGTTGTCGGTACATTAATAATTGCATATAACAATGCAAATTCTGAAATAAAAGCGCTAAACGAAGAAACGAAAGCCCTGATTGACGAACAGGTAAAAGCTGCGGAAACATTTAGTGAAACGGTTGCTGATATTGAAGCACAGTCATCAGCTGCGTCTACGCTTACAGACGAATTATACGATTTAGCGGACAAAGAAAATAAATCAACCGCTGAAAAAATACGTATGGCAGATATTGTAGAGCAACTTAATGAAATGTACGAAGGTCTTAATTTGACGCTTGACGAAAACACAGGGCAACTTAACCTTAATGAAGACGCTGTTAAGGACGTAATCGCGGCAAGCTTAAAACAACTAGAGCTGAACGCGTACTCAGAAAGGCTGACGGAATTATACGAAAAACAAGCAGAAGCAGCGGACAATTTAGCAAAAATGGAAGAAACGCTTGACGCTGCTGAGCTTGCTCGCGCACAATCCACAATGAACAGCACATATGTTCAGGGCCTATACAATGACATAATGGAGGACGGTGTTTTTACAAGCGGAGAATTGGAATCTGTGACAAAAACACTTACGTCAATGTACGGAGATTCGATCGCGGCATATCTTAACGCCTCGATGGCCGTAAAACAAAACGGAAATGCTACTATTATTGCAACCGAAGCTTATAAGGAGTTAAGCGAAGAGTTGGCCGAATCGTCAGGCGTTGTAACAGATTCTGCGTTGGCGTGGGAAGATTTATCCACAGCGCAGCAGGAATCATTAACCGAAATGGGCATTGCGCAAGAAGATTATACGGCGATGTCGGAAGAAGATTTACAAGAGTATTTGGACGAGCTGGAAACGCAGCAAGAAGAACTTCAAAATCTTTATGATGAACGTGTCGAAATGACGCAGAATGCTTTTGAAAAGATTGAATCAACCATTGATTTATCCTTGGATGATATGATAGAAAATCTCGAAAGCAATCAAGAGTTGGTTAGCGAATGGACTGATAACTTAGCGACATTGGTAGACAAAGGCTTTGACGAGGGATTTATTCAGACCTTAAAAGATAAAGGTATAGATGCCGCTAAAACAGTGGCGAACCTTGTTGACGCCAGTGACGATGAAATTAAGAGGTTAAACGAAGTATTTGCAAACGGCTCACAGGTAGCTATAGATTCGATGCTTGAGGAGTTTGGGCTTGATACAACGACAAGCGCAGGTTCTGACGCCATATCTGAGATTGCTGACGGCGTGGAAGAAAACACGGAGTTTACGGACGCAGCGGTGCAGCAGGTCATCGCCGCTTTAGCGTCGATGACAACGCAGGTTACGAACTCTAATTTTTCGACTATCGGCTCGTCGATGATTCAGGGCATGATAAATGGCATGAACAGCCTCGGGAGTAAACTACGCTCTACGGCTCGCTCGCTTGCAAACAGCGCATATTACGCCATGAATGATGCTTTGGACATATGTTCGCCGTCAAAGAAGACATTCGAAGTCGGCAAGTTTTTTGTCGAAGGGCTATCGACAGGTATCGCGCAAACGGCGCAAGAGGCGATTAGCGGAGTAAAAGCGTTGTCGTCAAACATTGTTGACGCTTTGGGGTCGATTGGCGAGATGTCTCCGATACAGTTATCCGACATGAACGGGTATAAGCTGTCCGGCGCGGCGTTATCAACTGGCAATTTAAGCACAAGCACAACGACAATCGACAGCAGACAAACACGACAGGGCGATACATATAACATCACCGCGTCCGGTCAATCCCCATATGAAATTGTACGCGCATCCCGCAAAATGAGCGCGGCGTTAGCGAGGCCTTAAATGGAGCAAGTTACTTTTACAAACGCCAATGGCGAATCCATTGTATGGGCAACGGATAGCGCGACGTATCGGCTACGGTCATTTGACATGACGCCGCTGGTCGATACGCCGCAAACGTCGCAAGGATACCAGCAAGAGGGGTACAGTTACGAGGAAGCCCACGCGGAAGCGCGGGACGGGATTATAAGGTGTACTGTTTTTGGCACAAGCTTTGCCGACATGTACGAAAAGCGGCGTGAAATAAAACGCATTATGAACCCAAAGCTGGGAGAAGGAATGATTGTATATGTCAATGACTACATAACCGAAGGATGGGAACTTACGGTCAAGGTTGATGCCGAACCGAACTTTCCAACTGACGGTGAAAACTTCGGCAGTAATTTTATGTTTGGGTCTGTGAGCATCACGGCATATGAGCCATATTGGCACGACATTGATGATACCGAAGTAGATTTCTTTGGGCTTACTGATGCGTTCTATTGGGAAACGCCAACCTATTTTGATGGGGCGTTTTATTTGGGCGAGGTGTCTAGCGCAAGCAAAAATGTTACAAACATTGGCGACGTTCCCGCACCGCTTACCATCGAATGGACAGGCGCGGCCACTAACCCCAAAATAACATTGGAAAATACGGGCGAATATATACTGCTTATCCGTGTGTTAACGAGCGACGAAAAACTAATTATCACAACCGGATACGGAGAAAAAAACGTATACATCAAGACTATTTCAACCGGAGCGATAACCAAAGATTTTAGTATTGTAGACGAGGACAGCGACTTATATATGTTACCCGTAGGGATATCAACAACATCGTTGTCGGCAGACAGCGGCGCAAGTACAGCGGCCGTAAAGATCAAATATAAAAACCAATACATAGGAGGCTAAAAATGGCAATTAAAGGTTCATTTTATCCTACGAGCGGCACAGACAGACCGTTTTATTACAGCGATTTTAACGCAAACTTCAAAGACGTATTCACAAACGGCATAGCAACACGCGGCGCGGCGCTGACCACGCAGATGGAAGTATCCGCAGTATCGGCAACCATGAAATCACAGGTTGATCTTGGCATTGCATATGTGAACGGTATACGGTCAGAAATCTATACCGCAGCCGAGGAAGTGACGCACGATGCCGCAGACGCTTCAAACCCGCGTTATGATATCGTATGCCTCGAGGTATATCCAGACCCCGCGGGAGGCGTTAGGAACTCGCGCTGTGTTATCGTAAAGGGTACTGCGGCAGGATCGCCAGTTGTGCCTGATGCGTCACTTGTACAAACTGATAACCAATATCAATACCCGCTTTGCAACGTTTTGGTTCCGGCAGGAGAAACCGACGCGGACAATTTCACATATACGGATAGACGCGCGCTGACATATGCACCGATACCGCTTGACGCTGATAATGTGGATGTTGATGATTCGGGCGGATATTTTTCGGGGTCTGATGTCGAAGCGGTGTTACAGGAGATAGGGGCTCCGGGACACGTAGTGGGGACTAGGTTTGCGAGAACAACAACGCAATCTATTCCAGCGAATTCGGAAACAGCTATTGAATGGGATTCTTATGTTTATAATCCAGACAGCTCACACGATGGCTCACATGCATCAAGAATGATATGTAAATATGATGGCGTATATACAATTATGATAACGGCTGAACTTTCTCAAATACAAGCAGGTAAATATTATATATTAAAATTATATAAAAATGGCACTACTAAACTAGGCCAAGCAGATTTTACAAATCTATCTGAGTCGTCAATAGGGGGAATGTGTTTAAATGCAGTGGCAGATTGCATTGAGTTAGAAGTAGATGATTACATCGAGGCTAAAGTACGTCATAATAATAGCTCGGCAATAAATATCACTATTACGCCGTTTTTATCCATGCGCAGGAATAGATTCTAAATGAATATAAAAATACTTGACAGCAGCTTGATTTTCAGAGGTATCATCGACAATCCTTCAAGCTGCATTAAAACTTTAATACACGGCGATATGTCAAAAGCATATATCGTAATAGGTTCAAGCAAGAACAACGCCGACCTTCTGACTAAAGGGTCTTTTTTTTATATTGATGATGATAAAGAACATTTGTTCATCATTACGGAAGATCCTGAAAATTTTGACCAGAACGGTAAATTTAAATCAGTAGTCGCATATGATGTGTTTTGGATTTTCAAAGGCAGGGCGTCTAATACTGGCGCATCGGCTTTGTCGTATTCGTCCAAGTCTGTTGAGTATGTGACGAAAGACCTTATCGACAAAGCAATCATCAGCGCGACGGACACAGACCGGCAGATATCATACATAGAGACAGCCGCGAACAACGACAAAGGCAGCACGATTAACGCAACAGTCAATCAGACGCAATTAGACACGGATATTGTTTCACTGCTTGCGATTGACGGGCTTGGGTTGTATGGCGAATATGACAGCACAAACAAGAAAATCGTTGTTGATGTATACGAGGGTGACGATAGAAGCGTCAATAATACTGACGGAAACTCGCCTGTTATATTTGACGTCAAATATAACAAT
>JAQTSP010000211.1 GCA_028711205.1 Eubacteriales bacterium
AAAGCTTTTTGTATATTACTATTCAGCCAAACAATTTGTAAGCATTATATTATAAAAATAACCATTTGCCAAGATTATTTGAAAAAGGGTAACCGGGTTGTGTGAAACGATACGATTCGGTATAATCAAAACACACCCTATCATGGGGACAGCATAAAGAACGGAGAGATCATATGCGCATCAATATCGTGCTGGTCGAGCCGGAAATACCGGCAAACACAGGCAACATCGCAAGAACGTGCGCGGTCACGGGCGCACAGCTGCATCTTGTCGAGCCACTTGGCTTCTCCATATCCGACAAGCATTTAAAAAGGGCGGGGCTTGATTATTGGACGCATCTCAACGTCATCGTGCATCAGGATATCGATTCATTTTTCCAGAATACCGGCGGCGTCTATTATTATTGTTCGACCAAGGCAAAGAAATACTACCATCAGGCAGAGTTTTGCGATAGCTGCTATATTTTGTTTGGCAAAGAGACAAAGGGGCTGCCCGAAAGCCTGATTTACTCCCATCCTGAACATGCGGTCAAGATACCCATGAAAGACGGCCTGCGGTCGCTCAACTTGGCAAACGCCGTCAGCATCATATTATACGAAGTGCTGAGACAAAACGGTTATCCTGGGTTAAGATAAGCAATTCATAGCGCCACTGCAAATAAAAGGAAAAGATAACGGTTAAAGTTTACAATACCTTAACATAACAGGCCTAACTTAACATTGACTTAACACATGAAACCCTTATAAAATAATAAATGATAAACTGGGGAGGTTTGGGGTTTAATGGATGTGTGGATGATTATTCAGCTTATCGGCGGGTTGGGGCTGTTCCTGTATGGCATGAAACTGATGGCAGAAAGCCTGGAAAAGACCGCCGGCAACAAGCTGCGCCGCGGGCTCGAGGTGTTGACAACAAACAGATTTGCAGGAGCCGGTGTGGGCTTTGGCGTAACGGCGCTGATACAATCGTCCTCCGCGACAACGGTTATGGTCGTGGGTTTTGTCAACGCGGGGCTGATGACGCTGATGCAGGCTTCCGGCGTGATGATGGGCGCCTGTGTCGGTACGACCGTCACCGCATGGATCATCTCATTCGATTTAAAGGACCTCGCGCCGCTTTTCGTTTTTGCCGGTGTGGTCATGATGTTCTTTTTCAAGAAAAGAAACGTCAAAAGAATAGGCGGAATCATTTTGGGGTTCGGCGTTCTTTTTGTCGGCATGGATCTGATGTCGGAGGCGATGAAACCGTTAAGGGAAATGGCATCGTTTCAGAATTTCCTGATATCTTTCCAGACGCCGCTTATCGGCATCATGATCGGTGTGCTGGTCACAATGATTATACAAAGCTCGTCCGCAACGATCGGCATACTTGTCGGTCTTGCCATGGTGGGCGCGATCACGCTTGATTCTGCCGTTTTTGTCATACTGGGCGCTAATATAGGAACATCGATCACGGCGATCCTTGCCAGCATCGGCGCCAGCAAGCTGGCGAAAAGAGCGGCCGTGACCCATCTTTTGTTTCACATCGTCGGTGTGATCATATTTGCCCCGATTGTATATTTTCTCCCTGTTGTAGATTGGATCTCTGCTGCTGTACCAAAGGTCGAGATGCAGATCGCCGTGTTCCACACGCTGTTCAATGTGTCCTCGCTGCTGCTGATGATATGGTATCCGCAGCTGCTTATCAATATAAGCAAGCTGATCATACGGGGCGAGGACGAGATGAAAAGCCAAAAAAGGTTTCAGTATATCGGCGACAAGCTGCTTGATACGCCGTCCATCGCGGTCGGGCAGTGTATAAAAGAGGTCGCAAGAATGGCGGAGATCGCGAAAGAGAACTACGAGGTATCGATGGAGGCGCTGCTCGAGCTTAATGAAATAAAAGCTGAAAAAGTCTTTGAACAGGAACAGATCGTCAATTTTCTCAATCATGAGATTACAAGTTTTATGGCCAAGCTGTCCGCTTTGGAGCTGTCGTCAAATGACGCGCTCATCACGGCCGATTTGTTTCATATCGTCAATGACTTAGAACGTATTTCAGACCACGCGGAAAATATCGCGGAATACACGATGACGCGAATCGACAACAAAATACCGTTTACAGACGAAGCCATTGGAGAGATCAAAGAGATGCACGCCCAGGTGATGGCCGCGCTGGAGGACTGTGTGATGGCGTTTGCGAATAACGATAAAGCGCTGGCCGACGAGGTCATACGCATCGAGAAGATTGTTGACCAGTTTGAATGGGATCTGAAACAAAATCATGTCGAGCGGATAGCAAAAGGAAGATGCACAGCGGCGGCGGGTATGATATTTACCGACCTGATTACGAACCTGGAGAGAGTGTCCGACCATGCGACAAATATCGCGTATTATGTGACACAGTCTGATTACAGGTGAGCCAAAACAGTAAAAATATGTAGATTACAATGATCATGGAAGAATATTTTTGCTTGCATTTTTAATAGTAATCGAATAGAATTATCCAGGATCGCTATACTTTTTTAAGTATTATATATTTACAAGGAGCAGAGAATGAATAAAAAGACAGTCAAAGACATCGATGTTGCCGGGAAGAAAGTTCTTGTCAGAGTAGACTTTAACGTCCCTCTCAATGACAAGAAAGAGATAACGGACGAAACAAGAATCGTCGCCGCTTTGCCGACGATCGAATATCTTCTGGGGCAAAACGCAAAAATAATACTGTGTTCTCATCTCGGCAGGCCGAAAGGAGAGTTTAACCCGGAGTTTTCACTGGCGCCCGTTGCCAAGAGATTAGGCAAGCTGATGGGGCGCAAGGTCACCTTCGCAAGCGATGTGATCGGCGAAAGCGCGAAGGCAGCTGTGGACGCGGTCAAGGAAGGCGAGATCGTACTGCTCGAGAACGTGCGCTTTCACAAAGAAGAGACGGAGAACGATCCGAAGTTTGCAAAAAAGCTGGCCGCGTATGCCGATATCTTTGTCAACGACGCGTTTGGCGCGGCGCACAGAGCACACGCATCGACGACGGGCGTGGCCAATTATATTCCGGCCGTCGCGGGGCTCCTTATCGGTAAAGAGCTCGATTTCCTGGGCGGCGCTTTGGATAATCCTCAGCGGCCGTTTATCGCGATACTCGGCGGCGCAAAGGTTTCGGACAAGATCGGCGTTATTGAAAACCTGATCAACAAGGTGGACGCGATCATTCTCGGCGGAGGCATGGCGTATACTTTTCTAAAAGCGAAGGGCATCGAAGTCGGCAAATCACTTGTTGACGAAGAACGCGTCGGGCTTGCTGCGGGGCTTTTGAAAAAGGCCGAGGCGAAAAACGTCGATATCTTTCTTCCGGTCGATACGGTCATTGCCGATAAATTTGACGCGGAAGCAGAGACACAGGCCGTGCCTGTCGAGGATATCACGCCGGATTGGATGGGGCTTGATATCGGGCCGTCGACGAGGATGCTTTTTACCGACAAGATACGTACGGCAAAGACCATTATATGGAACGGGCCGATGGGCGTTTTTGAGATGGCGCCGTTTGCGGAAGGCACAAAAGCGATTGCAAAGGCCATGTCGGAGTCTGACGGGACGACGATCATCGGCGGCGGAGACAGCGCGGCGGCCGTTAAGATTTTCGGGTATGCGGGTGCGATGACCCATATTTCCACGGGCGGCGGCGCAAGCCTAGAGTTTCTGGAAGGCAAAGAGCTGCCGGGCGTTGCTGCGCTGGAAGATAAATAGAGGGTATATATTTTATGAGCAATTCTCACCCCAAAAAACCTGCGGTTTTTCGGGGACCCAGGATCAGGGCTGCCCTCAGTTGGGTGACCCTTTTTTGATAGTCAACAGAAGATTTTCTTTTATAAATATTTGGGAGGATACAAAATGAGGAAACCGATTATTGCAGGAAACTGGAAAATGAACAAAACGGCGGGTGAGACGAAGCAGCTCATCAGCGAGCTCATACCGCTGGTCAAAGACGTAAAAGATGTTGAGATCGTCGTGTGCCCTCCGTTTGTCAGCATTGAAACCGCCGCAGAGGCGTT
>JAQTSP010000212.1 GCA_028711205.1 Eubacteriales bacterium
CGGATAATCGGTGGGTTTTTTCATACTTTTTAGAAAACGGGCTTTTGTGATCTGCATATGACACCTATTCCTGATTGATCGCGACGGCAAGCACATCTTTGAGTTCTGACACAAGCACGAAATTAACTTTTTTTCTGACAGTTGCAGGAAGGTCGCCCAAATCTTTTCTGTTGCCCTCGGGAATGACGATCGTTTTGATGCCGGTTTTGAGGGCGGCCAGCGATTTTTCTTTCAGCCCGCCGATCGGCAGCACTCTGCCCGTCAGCGTGATCTCGCCCGTCATCGCGACACCGCTTTTGACCGATTTGCCGGAAAGCACGGAAACAAGCGCGGTCGCGATCGTGATGCCGGCGGAAGGGCCGTCCTTTGGAATAGCGCCCTCGGGCAGGTGAATGTGTATGTCGGTATCGTCGATAAAATCTTCGCCGACATCAAGCGCCGCGCTGTTGGCGCGGACATAACTCAAAGCCGCCTTTGCGGATTCCTGCATGACTTCGCCAAGCTTGCCGGTCAGATTCAGGTTGCCTTTGCCGTGCATTTTTATTGCTTCGACGACAAGCGTTTGTCCGCCGGCGGCTGTCCAGGCGAGACCCGTCACGACGCCGATCCTGTCGGCCTTTTCGGACTCGGCCTGCGTATAAAGCGGCGTGCTGAGATAGTCGTGCACCGTATTAACCGTAACGGTCACGCTTTTTTTGTTTTTTGCCGACAAAGCAACAACGCATTTTCGAAACACGGCCGCGAGCTTTCTCTCAAGCTCTCTGACGCCCGCTTCCCTCGTATATTTTCTGATGATCTCGATCAGCGCACTGTCCCTGATGTACGCTTCTTCGCTGCCGAGGCCGTGCGCTTCGCGCTGTTTTGGTATCAGATGGTTTTTGGCGATGCCGATTTTCTCAAGCTCGGTATAGCTGGAGAGCTCGATAATCTCCATTCTGTCAAGCAGTGGCGCGGGTATGGCGTCATAGCTGTTGGCTGTCGTTAAAAACATCACATGTTCAAGGCTGAAAGGCAGGTCGAGATAATGGTCCCTGAACGTGGCGTTGATTTCAGTATCCAGCACTTCGAGCATTGCCGAAGCGGGGTCGCCACGAAAATCGCCGGACATTTTGTCGATCTCGTCAAAAAGATATACAGGGTTGACGCTTCCTGCCTGTTTGATTGCGGATATGACACGGCCGGGTATCGCGCCGATATACGTGCGCCGGTGGCCTCTGATCTCGGCTTCGTCACGAAGCCCGCCAAGCGATGTGCGCACGAACTTGCGCCCGAGCGCCCGCGCGATAGAGCGCGCGACGGACGTTTTGCCCGTTCCCGGCGGGCCGACAAAGCAAAGTATCGGGCCGCGCAGGTCTTTTTTCCGCGCTAAGACAGCCAGGTATTCTATGACGCGGTCTTTTACTTTATCAAGGCCGTAATGATCCTCGTCAAGTATACGGCGCGCGTGATCCAGGCCGAGGTTGTCATCAGTCATGACGTTCCAGGGCAGGTCGAGTATCCATTCAACGTACGTCCGTATCACGCCAAGCTCAGGCGACCCCAACGAAAGCCGTTCCATGCGCGATATCTCTTTTTCGGCTTTTTCTCTTGCTTCATCGCTGATGTCAAGCTTTTCAAGCTTTTCCCGAAGCTCGTCGGCGTCTGACTGGACGCTTCCGTTGTCGCCAAGCTCTTTTTGAATCGCGCGCATCTGTTCCCGCAGAACGTATTCTTTTTGCGACTGGTCTATCTGCTTTCGGACCCTGTTGCGTATATCGTGTTCTATTGTTGCGACCTCGAGCTCGTGGGTCAGTATACCAACCAGTATCTCAAGCCGCTCCATGATGTCGATGCTCTCGAGCACCTTCTGTTTGTCCTCGAGTTCAAACAGTATGTCTGACGCGATGATATCCGCCATCTGGCCGACATCATTGACGCTGTTGACAGAGGACAGCGTTTCTGCCGAAACTTTGGAGCTTAAATTGATCATCTGTTCAAAAAGCCCCATCACCATTCTTTTGAGCGCCTGTTCTTTTGGCTTGTCATCAGGCGTGGTTTCAAAGACCAGATGCTTCGTTTCAACTTCGAGATATGGGGCTGTTTGTGAAAACGCAGTGATCTTCGCGCGGTATAAACCTTTGACAAGGACTCTGATGATATCTCCGGGCAGCTTAAGAATCTGTTTTATTTTAGACACGGTGCCGACTTCAAAGATATCGCCGGGCTCCGGGTCGGATACTTCCTTGTCTTTTTGGGCGGCAAGAAAAATGATCTGGTCGTTTTCCATCGCCTTTTCGAGCGCGGCGACCGATTTTTCTCTTCCCACTTCAAAATGAAGCGACATATATGGAAAGACAATAACGTCTCTCAGTGCAACCATTGGCATTTTATTGCTCATATTCCGCCTCCGATCATTATTCGCTGGTGTATTATACATTAAAAAAAAGCGGCCTGCAACTGCCGGGTTGCAATATGGAAATATATTGTTCCAATGGTCAAACTATATTATACCAATTATGTCTTATGCAATACTTGGACAAAACAACGGCAATTATGATATAATTTTAAAAATATAAAGTATCATTTTATTCAGGACTCATAAATTTTTATTATTTGGAGAGAATCATGAGAAAAGTGAAAATTATTACCGACAGCACGGCAGATCTGCCGGCAAGTATTCTTGAGGAATGCGGCATAGACATGGTACCGCTGCATATTATACTCGGTGAAAAAAATTTTTTGGATGACAAAAGTTTGTCAAGCGAAGATTTGTTTCGCTATGCGGATGAGTATAATACACTGCCAAAAACGGCGGCGGTCAATGAATACCAGTTTGAAGAGGTTTTTGGTAAATGGCTGGATCAGGACTACGATGTGTTTTTCATTGGTATCAGCAGCAAACTCTCCGCGACGATACAGGGCGCTATGGCCGCGTTAGAAAGATTTGACAAAGAAAGGATATCCATCGTCGACTCGCTGAGTATGTCGACGGGGCTTGGGCTGCAGGTGCTTGAGGTTTCGGATATGGCTGGTCAGGGCGCGGATTTGCGGGAGATCACAAAGAGCGCGCTTGCGTTGCGGGGAAAGGTGCAGGCGAGTTTCGTTGTTGACACATTGAAATACCTGTACATGGGCGGCAGGTGTTCAAAGCTCACGTCAATCGTGGGCAGCAGATTGCAGATCAAGCCGATGCTTGAAGTGATAGACGGCGAGATCGTACCGGGAGCAAAATTCAGAGGCAGCCAGTATATCAGTAAATATTTTGACCAAGTCATGGGAAAAGCGGACAAGATCGATCCGAAGCGCATATTTATCACGCATTGTCAGGCCAGGAGCGCCGGTGACGTGAAAAAAAGGCTTGAGGAGGAATATGGGTTTTTGAATGTGATGATCACAGAGGCGTCGCCGACCATCTCGACACACTGCGGGCCGGGTACGCTGGGCATATTGTTTTTATACAAATAGGTGTTGCCATGTGCTATGTATATATCGTCGCGTGTGCTGACGGCAGCTTATATACCGGCTGGACAAAAGACCTGCAAAAACGCATATGTGCGCATAACGCAGGCAGCGCAAGCCGGTATACAAGAAGCAGATTGCCGGTCGCGCTGAAATACTTTGAAGAATTGCCTACAAAATCACAAGCGCTTAAGCGTGAAAGCGCGCTGAAAAAATTAAGCAGAAAAGAAAAACTTGAATTGTGTGAAATGTAAAAAGAGCCTCAGGGCTCTTTTTATGACCGGTTTATTTATCTCAGTATAAAATACAGCGCGGCGATGACAGCGGCAATGATCACTGCGATGATGCTGATCTTCAAAGCGCTCTTTGGAGAGCTGCCCTGAACTTCTCCTGTCTGCCCGTTGACAAAGAAATTATATACCTTGCCTCTGAACTGATACGACGAGATCCATACGGGCAGCAGCATATGCTTATATTTGATGTCGGTATAGTTGGTGCAGACATTAACCGTGCCCACCACATCACATCCGCGCTTGATGATCGCCTTGATGTCGCTTCTGATGATACGGCTCA
>JAQTSP010000022.1:0-9149 GCA_028711205.1 Eubacteriales bacterium
GCAGATATCTTTGGCATACCGGTTGCCGTTATAATCGCAGCTGTTTTGGTTTTTCTCTTTCATCTTTTGATGACCCGTACTTCCTATGGCCGTAACCTGTACGCAATCGGAGGCGACTATGACGTTGCGGTATATTCGGGAATCAACGCAGTGAGACAGAAGTGGCTCGCATTCATTATAAGTGGCATGACGGCTGCGTTAGGCGGAATCATGTTTTCCGCACGTTTCAACGCCGCATCTGCAGTTCACGGGGATATGACTGCATACATTGTAAACGCCAGCGTGGTTATCGGTGGTACGTCCTTTGCTGGTGGAATCGGTGGAATACTGCCTTCTGTCATTGGCATAGTTTTGTTTAACGCTATTGAAAATGCTATGAACCTTCTGGCGCTTGGATCATATACGCAGATGACGATACAGGGTATTTTGATCGTAGTAATTATTGGTATAGAACTGTTTTCAATAAAACGCAGAAGAGAAAAAGTATAAGTTTTATTGAAATTCATAATATGAGGAATAAAGAAATGAGTAATACAATAAGGCTGCGGTTCACAATAAGGTGGAAGAAAGCGGTAAGCTAAACAGTGAGGAAAAGGATGTTCCAAAAGTCATCAATCAAAAGGTAGTAATCGCTTCAGGCGGCGCCCATACGTACGGGTTGCTGCTTCCTGGAAGGGGTACTTGACGTAAACAACCTTGTGAAAACCGTAGAAAAAATAAAAAGCCTTGCCTGAAAGTGAAGAGCCAATGTCATTTATTTTGGGTATTGATACCGGAGGAACCTATACAGACGGAGTAGTCGTCGACACCGTGCAAAAAAAGGTGCTGGTGAAGGCTAAAGCCTTTACCACAAAATATGATTTGACGGCAGGTATCGGCAATTGTATTGACGGTATTGATTCCGGATACTTAAAAAAGACTAAACTCATATGCCTTTCAACGACGCTTGCAACCAATGCGATTGTTGAGGGCAAAGGCGGGAAGATTGGCTTGCTTGTCACAGGCGGCAACATTGAGGATAAACTGCCTGCATGCTTCTGGCGAAAGCTTCGGGGCAAGCTCGACATAAAAGGAAAAGTAAAAGAGGAGCTTGACGAAAAGGAAGTATCCGAATCAATCGAATACTTGATAAAGCAAAAAATAGATGCTCTCGCCATATCAGGGTTTGCAAGCGTCAGGAACCCGGTCCATGAACTGAAAATAAAAGAGATAGCCCGCCAAAAAACGCAAATACCCGTCGTATGCGCCCATGAGCTTTCGTTGGCATTGGGGTTTCACGAGCGGACAGTGACCGCTGTACTGGACGCGAGGCTTATACCGGTAATAAGCGAACTTATCATGGCTACCGGGAAGGTGCTTGAGACAAAAGGCATAAAAGCGCAGATCATGGTCGTTAAAGGAGACGGAAGCCTGATGAACGGAGATTCCGCTTTAAACAAGCCCATCGAAACTATAATTTCGGGTCCGGCTGCAAGCATAATCGGCTGCATGTTCCTTACCGGAAAAAAAGATGCCATGATCGTAGACATGGGGGGGACTACTACGGACATCGCTAATCTGCATAAAGGCGCAGTAAAGATACGAAAAAACGGTGCGAAGGTAGGGGGGTGGAGCACGCAAATAAGGGCGGCCGAAGTTTGTACATTCGGTATCGGAGGAGACAGCTATATTCAAGTTGACTCCAAAGGCGGCATAACAGTAGGTCCCAAGAGGGTCAGGCCTTTATGCGTAGCGGGAGAAGAATATCCGAATTTGCTCAACGAGCTTACAAGCATAAGGAAAGATCCTTCTTATGAGATGTTTTCTGAGCAGGAAGTCGACTGTTTTTCATATATAAGATGCCCGGACAGATCAGCGCTTACCGGACAGGATAAAAAGATCGTAGAGCTTCTGGACGACGGCCCGCACAGCGCTTTATATCTGGCTGCGAAGCTTAAAAAAGATGTTGAGAGCCTGAATCTGTCCTGTCTGGTCGATTCAGGATTGCTGGAAAGAATTTCGTTTACGCCGACAGATGTACTGCATGCAATGGATAAGTTCAATGAGTGGGATGAAATGATTGCGAAAGCCGCTGCGAAAATACTGGCATTCAAAACAGCCGTAAATGTTGATGACTTTATCCAGAATGTATATGGCAGAATCATTGAAGAGCTTACATTGTCCTGTATACAAAGTATAGCTGATTTTGAGAAGCAGGAGTTTGATATACGTAAGGACACAACGGCGAGATACTTTTTTGAGAAAGCGTTTGATTCCCGGAAACAGGAGTTGATGAAGTCAGTTTTTCATCTGAAAAAGCCTGTGGTCGCGGTCGGAGCGCCCGCCCATGCATGGATGAAACCCGTTTGTGACAACCTGAACGCACATTTAGTAGTACCCGAACATGCTGAAGTGGCAAACGCGGTAGGAGCGGCGGCGGGCAAAGTAATAGAGACGGCGGAGGCATTAATACGTCCTGACAATAAAGGCAGGGAAGAATATATACTTCATTTGCCGGACGGCAGCAGGACTTTTGATGAGCTGCAGCAGGCCAAGGACTATGCGTTGCCTTATATAAGGAAATATGTTGAATTTCTTGTAAGGAAAGAGGGCGGCGGCGATATCAGTACATTTGATAATGTTGAAGATATTTATGTCAAAGGCACAAGAACCGGCAAGGGGGTATACGTCGAGACCAGAATAAGTATGACTGCGGTAGGCGACCCTTTGTGGAAAAAATAAGATTAAGATACCGTCGGATTCCGGTAGGGGATATATACACATTTACTTTGGAAAGTTCGAGCGCCTCCGTTTTGTTTCATCCTTCTGCCAATGTTTAGAATGTCTGCGCGGCAGAGATCAAAAATAATACCGAGGTTATCAAGCTAAACACCGGATATCGAGACGACGTAAAAAATTTCCTTGAAATATTCGGGCTATGAAATGGCCTTGACAATAATTCTTAATCAGGGTGTCTGGGGTTCGAGCCCCCAATCGCCTACTAAGGAAAAGCCTTTTAAAACGGGCTTTTTTATTTTTGTAAAAAACCAGCGTGTTTTTATGCATATTTTCATATTAAGGCGCAAGAATAAAAAGCAGACGGAGGGTAATTTATGAAGATCGGCATACCAAAAGGGCTGCTATATTCAAAATATCACGTGTTTGCAAAAACATTTTTTGAGGAGATCGGTGCGGAGATCGTCGAATCGCCGGATACGAACAGGGAAATACTTGATAGCGGCGTCAAATACTGCGTTGATGATGCCTGCCTGCCGATCAAAGTATTTCACGGACATGTCGCATGGCTGCGGGGCAAATGTGATTATATTCTTGTTCCAAGGTTCATGAGCATGGAAAAAAGAAAATCGGTATGCCCGATGTTTTGCGGTCTCATCGAGATGATAAAAAACAGTCTTCCAGAAACGCCCCGTCTTATTGACTGCCCGGTCTACTCGCTGGAGGAAAAAAGCATTCGAACATGGGCGGAAAAAGCGGGGCAGTGCCTGACAACAAATATAACGGCGTTACGGTCTGCGTTTTATATCGCGATGAATAAACAAAAAGAATACCGGTCAGGGTTCATCGATAATACGTGCGTATACAAAACGGCACTGATCGGACATACGTATCTTATACACGACCGTTTTATCAATATGAACCTTGTCAATAAACTGCATAATCTGGGAATCGGTGTTTTGACACATGAATACGCAGGAAATGCGGGCGTCAAAGCGGAGGCCGGCAAACTGTTCAAGCAGCCATTCTGGTATTTCGCGCGTCAGTATTATGGCGCCGCGGTTCATTTATACAGGAGACAAAAGGTCGATGGCATCATATACGTCTCGGCATTTTCGTGCGGCATAGATTCCGTGGTTGTTGAGCTGATAAAGGACGCGATCGAAGATTTTCCGTTTATGATATTGAAAATTGACGAACATACCGGGGAAGCCGGATTTAACACAAGACTCGAAGCATATGCAGACATGCTGAAAAGGAGGGCGCCGGTTGGTTGTCACGATTCCGCGTCTGGGCAACACATATTTAGCCGCCAAAGCATTGTTTGAGGCGCTGGAGATACCATATATCATCCCTGATAACAACAGTAAAAGCACACTGGAAACGGGCGCGCGCCTGTCACCCGAAGAGATATGCCTACCCTTCAAAATTATGATGGGCAATTATATCGAATGCATCAAAAAGGGCGCGGATACGATCGTTATGACAGGAAGCTGCGGCCCCTGCCGTTTTGGCGAATATTGCGAGCTTCAGATGAAGCTGTTAAAAAAGCTCGGAATTGACGCCAAAATCATTGTCATCGATTCTCCGGCCGAAATCGGCAAAGAAGCGTTATGGAACAGGATATCGGAGATATCCGGCGCCAGCAGTATGCGCAGAATGGAGAAACTAAAGTCATTATATCAGGCGGTCAATATATTGTCGTTAGCCGATCAGGTCGATGCGACGGCACATCATCTTGCCGGCTATGAGAGAAACAAAGGTGAATGCAAACGGCTTTTAACAGAATGTAAATCCGAGGCTTTAAAATGCAACGGCCCCGTATCAATGCGAAAGGTGTTGACGAAATATCTTCATAACCTTAAAAAAATCAATGTTGATAAAACGCGTGATCCGATAAGTATCACATTGATCGGAGAAATCTATTCGATGATAGAGCCCTTCGGGAACTTGGATATCGAAGAAAAGCTGATGGAATACGGTGTGTCGTCAATCAGGCATGTCACGACAAGCTGGTGGATACGCGACCTGATCTTCAAACCACTCAAGCTCAATTCGCCGGATGTGAGGATTAATTCGAAAGCGTACCTGCCATACAGTGTTGGCGGGCATGCGCGCGAGTCGATCGCGCATGCCGTGAAAGCCGAAGCTGAAAAAAGCGACGGTATTATACAGATCTACCCGTTGGGGTGTATGCCGGAAATCGTTGCAAAATCAATTTTGCCGACCATTCGCAAGGAAAAGGATATCCCTGTCATGACACTCGTGATCGACGAGATGACAGGAGAGGCGGGATATCTGACACGAATAGAGGCATATCTCGACATGCTTGAAGCCAGGAAAAAAAGGAGGCTGATCGTTTGAAAGAAGGCAGCCTGGGAATCGACGTCGGTTCTGTCAGCACAAATCTCGTTGTGATCGATAAAAATGACAATATCGTTGAGAAAATATATCTGAGGACAGGCGGCCGCCCGATCAACGCGCTGAAAAAAGGGATGTCCATGCTGAGCAATCATTTTGAAGACGCAAAGATCACAGCATCAGGTACGACAGGCAGCGGCAGACAGCTGGCCGGCGCTCTGATCGGCGCGGATGTCGTCAAAAACGAAATCACGGCCCATGCCGTCGCCGCCTGCCGTATCGTGCCAAACGTGCATACCATACTCGAGATCGGTGGTCAGGATTCAAAGATCATATTTTTAAAAGACGGCGTCGTCTGCGATTTTGCGATGAACACGGTATGTGCGGCGGGTACGGGTTCGTTTCTCGACAGGCAGGCGTCACGTCTTGAGATACCGATCGAAGAGTTCGGCAGCTACGCGCTCCGCTCAAAATCGCCGGTCCGCATCGCCGGGCGCTGTGCTGTTTTTGGGGAGTCGGATATGATCAGCAAGCAGCAGACAGGGCACAGCAACGAAGACATTATCGCGGGACTCTGCGACGCCATGGTGCGCAACTATCTTTGCAATCTGGCCAAGGGTAAAGAGATCGCCGCGCCGATCATATTTCAGGGCGGCGTGGCCGCAAATATCGGCATCGTGGCCGCATTTGAAAAGGCGCTCATAAAAAAAGTGATCATACCGCAGCACTATGATGTGATGGGTGCATACGGCGCCGCGATATTGGCGAAGGAAGAAGTTAGAAAATCAAACAAAACGACGCGATTTTTCGGGTTTGGCCATATCAAACAGGATTTTATGACGCGCAGTTTTGAGTGCCGTGATTGCACGAACAGGTGTGAGGTGATACAGATTAAATCTGATCATGGCACGATCGCGCATTGGGGCGACAGGTGCGGCAAATGGGGCGGCGCGGGCGTGCGCAACCAAAATAATAGTAAAGTGACTACGCACAACAGCTGCCCAAAAAATGTTGAGGAAATAGTAAAAACGAAAGGATAGGAGACTACTTCTTATCCTCCATCGCGGCTGCCTCGTCTTTTATCTCATGGCGCATGCCGTCAAGCGCTCTTCTTCTTCTTTCATTCTTTTCTGTAAGAGTCTTCTTCATTTTTTTGTCGGTTGTCTTTGAGATCATCTCGTCCGCAAGCTCCATATTGTATATCGTCTTGTCGATATTTCTTTGTATTCTTTCCATATTGTTTCTTCGGTCATCCGGTTTGTTTTTCATAATACATACTCCCTGAAAGATTTTTATTATATATTATGGGACAAATGAGTCCGTTTTATGATTAATATTTTACAAATACTTTTTCAAATTTCTGTTGACAATAAGCTTGTCCGCCATTTATAATAGTCGCAACAAAGGCTGTGATGGAGAACAGTAGCCGTATGATGCTTTTATAGAGAGCCGTCGCTTGGTGAAAGACGGCAGGCAAAGTCCGGTGAAGCTCGCTCCTTGAGCTTCTGTGCCGAACATAGAGTAGGTGCAGACGTCCTGACCCGACGTTATACGGGTACGGGCATCATGTGTGCCCTGGCAAGCTGGCGGTTTTTTTGCCGCAAGCAGAGTGGTACCGCGAGTCTTTCGTCTCTGTATGACGAAGGGCTTTTTTTATTTCCAAGTTCCTGAAAAACAAAAGTTTTTCAGGTTGAAAAAAGCGTGTGCCGCAAAAATAATAGAAAGGAAGAGAAGATTATGAAGACGATCAAAATTTTTGACACGACCTTGCGCGACGGCGAACAATCGCCCGGCTGCAGCATGAATCTGCAGGAAAAAATCGAGGTTGCCATGCAGCTCGAGAAGCTAAAAGTCGACATCATCGAGGCCGGATTTGCGATCGCGTCCCCGGGAGATTTCGTTTCTGTCAAGGCGATAGCGGAAACGATAAAGGATTCGTGTGTCGCCAGCCTATCGCGCGCGCTCAAGGCGGATATTGACCGGTCTTATGAGGCGATAAAAAACGCGGCCGCGCCGAGAATCCATACGTTTATCGCGACATCGCCGATTCATATGCAGTATAAGCTGCAAATGAAACCGGAAGATGTCTTAGAGCAGTCGGTCGCTATGGTCAAATACGCGAAATCACTTTGTGCGGATATCGAGTTCTCCGCCGAGGACGCGTCAAGAAGCGATCCTGAGTTTTTGTATAAGATTTTAGGCGCTGTGATCAAAGCGGGCGCGACGTGCATCAACGTTCCCGATACCGTCGGGTATTCCACGCCCGAGGAGTATTACGAGTTTATACTGGGCATCAAAAACAACACGCCGGGTATCGAGAAGGTCGATCTTTCGGTGCACTGCCATAACGATCTGGGGCTTGCTGTTGCGAACTCTCTGGCCGCTTTGCGCGCGGGCGCCACACAGGTCGAATGTACCATCAACGGTATCGGAGAGCGTGCCGGCAATGCGGCGCTGGAAGAGATCGTGATGGCGATCAACACGCGGCGCGACCTGTACCAATATAAGACGAATATCGACACAAAGCAGATATATAACGCGTCACGGCTGCTGTCGTCGATTACGGGTGTTTCCGTGCAGCCCAACAAAGCGGTCGTCGGCGGCAACGCATTTGCGCACGAGGCAGGCATACATCAGCACGGCGTGTTGGCAAACAAGGAAACTTATGAGATAATGACACCGGAGTCGATCGGCCTGTCACAGAACACGCTTGTATTGGGCAAACATTCGGGCAAGCACGCTTTTGTTGACAGATTGAAGGCACTGGGATATACGCTGGATGAATCGCGCCTGCAGTATTGCTTTGAGAAATTCAAAGAGCTTGCGGACAGGAAAAAGGACGTTTCCGATCTCGATTTACGCGCGCTTGTCGAGTTTGATAAATTAGACATACCGGCAGAATACGTGTGCGACACGTTTGTCATCAACAGCGGCAACAAGATGACGGCGACGGCTGTCGTTAAAATTATACGCGGTGATGAAATACGTGAAGAGGCTTCGACGGGCGACGGACCTGTCGATGCGGCGTTCAACGCGATCGAAAAATGCGTTGGCATCAGCTTTACGCTTGAGGACTATATCGTCCGCTCTGTGACAGCCGGCAAGGACGCGCAGGGCGAAGTGGTCGTCAAGCTTGACAAGGATGGCAGAAAAGCGCGCGGGCACGGACTCAGCACGGATATCGTCGAAGCCAGCGTCAAGGCGTATATCGACGCGATCAACCGATATTGTTATGAAATAGAATTGGAGGGATAGAGAATTGAGTATGACGATGACACAAAAAATACTGGCAAGCAAGGCGGGGCTCAAAGAAGTGCATGCCGGCCAGTATATCGAGGCCAATATCGATCTGGCGCTTGGGAACGACATCACCACGCCTGTCGCGATCAAGGAGTTTAATAAAACAGGGAAAAGCGCTGTTTTTGATAAAAACAAGGTCGCGATTGTGCCCGATCATTTTGCGCCGAACAAGGATATCAAGGCGGCGGAGCAGTGCAAGTTCATCAGGGAGTTTGCGCTGGGGCAGGAATTGACGAACTATTTCGAGATCGGCGAGATGGGCATCGAACACTGCCTGATACCCGAGAAAGGCCTGGCGGTGCCGGGCGATGCGATCATCGGCGCGGATTCGCACACGTGCACGTATGGTGCGCTCGGCGCGTTTGCCACAGGTGTCGGCAGCACCGACCTTGCCGCGGCGATGGCGCGCGGAAAAGTCTGGTTTAAGGTACCTTCCGCGATACAGTTTGTGCTGAAGGGCAAGCTGTCAAAGTGGGTGTCGGGAAAAGATGTGATACTGCACATTATCGGGCTTATCGGCGTCGACGGCGCTTTGTATCAATCGATGGAATTCGCCGGAGACGGCGTCAAATCGCTGTCGATGGACGACCGGTTCACGATCTGCAACATGGCGATCGAAGCGGGCGCGAAGAACGGTATTTTTCCGGTCGACGACAAGACGATCGCATATGTCAAAGAACATTCCACAAGAAATTATCAGGCCTTTGAGGCGGACGCCGACGCGGAATACGACCGCGTGATCGAGATCGACATGGGCTTGCTTCGCCCGACCG
>JAQTSP010000022.1:9159-16846 GCA_028711205.1 Eubacteriales bacterium
TCGACGAGGTTGGCGATATCCGAATCGACCAGGTCGTCATCGGCTCGTGCACGAACGGGCGCATCAGCGACCTTCGGATAGCGGCGGATATACTGCGCGGCAGAAAAGTCAAGAAGGGCGTGCGTACCATCGTATTTCCCGGGACGCAGGCGATATACCTGCAGGCTGTTGAGGAGGGCCTTGTAAGCGATATGGTCAAAGCCGGCGCCGCGGTATCGACGCCAACGTGCGGGCCGTGCCTCGGCGGGCATATGGGCATACTCGCGGCGGGAGAGCGCGCTGTTTCGACGACGAACAGGAACTTTGTCGGCCGTATGGGGCATGTTGAGTCCGAGGTGTATCTCGCGAGCCCGGCTGTGGCCGCGGCCTCTGCGCTGACCGGCAAAATAGAGAACCCAGAGAATGTATAAGGGAAGGTTATCAATATGAGCAAAGTATATAAATATGGGAATAATGTGGACACTGATGTCATTATACCGGCACGCTATCTGAACACCGCGGATCCAAAAGAGCTGGCGTCGCACTGTATGGAGGATATTGACGGCAGCTTTACAAAAACGGTGGCGCCGGGAGATATCATCGTCGCGGAGAATAATTTCGGCTGCGGTTCGTCGAGAGAGCACGCACCGATCGCGATCAAAGCGTCCGGCATCAGCTGCGTCATCGCGAACACGTTCGCACGTATTTTTTTCAGAAACGCGATCAACATCGGACTGCCGATACTTGAATGCCCCGAAGCGGTAAAGAACACGGATAACGGCGACGCGCTTGAAGTCGATCTGAACAGCGGAAAAATAATGAACATCACAAAAAACATGACGTTTCAGGCTGAGCCGTTTCCTCCGTTTATGCGCGGTATTATCGATGCAAACGGACTGATCGGGTATATATCAAAATTAGAAAAAAATCTCAAATAAATAATAAAAAATTCCAGAACGAAAGAGGTTTTTTATCATTTTGCGCGAATAGTAATAAATGAAAGAATTTGCATGAAATGAAAAAATGTCCACTATAGCGTATAGCGTATATTTTTTTTGGGTTGTAATGGCCGGAAATAATGCAAAAATATTTAATGCGGAGAGTTATTGTATGGACAACATCAATGCCATGATCAGGATCGCTAAAAAGTATTACGAACTTTGTTTATCGCAGCAGCAGATCGCCGAAGAAGAGGAGATCTCAAAATCATCCGTTTCACGTGTGCTGAAGAGGGCGGAGCTACTTGGCTATGTCAGGCACGAGATCATTTACCCTGTCAAATCAATCAAAATTCAAGAGCAGCTTTTAAAGAAGATATTTGATATCGACCGTATCTTTATTGTACCCAAAGTGATAGATGATATTGACCTTCGGCTCACCGACACCTGTAAGATCGTCGCACAGGATCTTAATAAAATGGTTTCCGATAATGACATCATCAGCGTATCGTGGGGCCGGACGCTTGAGCGGCTTACATCGCTGCTTGTGCCGCCGGTACCGCCAAAAAAGGGCATCAAGGTGGTACAGATGAACGGTTCGATCGCGACAAACATACTCTCGACAAAGACAGCAAGCATACTTGAAAAGTTTACCGAAGCGTATTCGGGAATTGGTTATATGCTGGCTGCGCCGGCGCTTGTCGATGATGAAACAATCGCGGAAACGATCAAGCGGGATTCGCGCATCAAAATGGTACTCGATTTGGGCAAAGAAGCCAATATTGCGGTGTTCAGCATCGGACAGATGTCCGATCAATCCGTGCTTGTCGAACGCGGTGCCATCACGCTGGATGATATGAAGGTTCTGAGCGCGGCAGGCGCTGTCGGGGATATCGGAACACATTATTTTGATATTGACGGCAATATTGTCAACAAAGCCTACGAAGTAAGAACGATCGGCATAGAGCTTGACGACCTGAAGAAAAAGAAGCACAGGATAGGCGTCGCGGTGGGTGCCGATAAAGCGGACGCGATCATCGGCGCGCTGAACGGCGGTTATATGACGTCGTTATACACGGATGAGATTACAGCATCATGCATGCTGAAGAGGTGTGAGGAACTTGGCTATTAGGCGTTATCGAAAAGATATGCACGGGTGGATTTATGGATAAGCGTTTCATCATGGCGATCGATCAGGGAACGACGGGCACAAGGGCCGCGCTGTTTGACAGAGAAGGACGCATGCATGCGTCCGCCTACCGTGAGATCGCGCAAGTTTACCCGAACCCAGGATGGGTCGAACACGATCCGAACGCGTATTGGGAAACCGCGATGATGTGCGCGGCGGAGGCGCTTGAGACAGGAGGCGCCAGCGCGGCGGAGATCGCGGCGATCGGCATCACCTGTCAGCGCGAGACGACCGTACTCTGGGACCGCGGCACGGGAGAGCCTGTCTATAACGCGATCGTGTGGCAGTCGCGGCAGACGGCGGACATCTGCGAGGATCTGAAGGCAAAGGGTTATGAAGAATACGTGAAGGAAAAGACAGGGCTTGTTATTGACGCCTATTTCTCCGCGACAAAGATTAAATGGATCATCGATAACGTACCGGGCGTCAGGGAAAAGGTCAACGATAAAAAGATTTGCTTTGGCAACGTCGACTCATGGCTGATATACAAGCTGTCGGGCGGCGCGTTTCATGTCGAAGATGATTCCAACGCGTCAAGGACGATGCTTCTTGATATACGCACGCTTAAATGGGACGGAAAGATCATGGACGCGCTTGATATTCCAGCGCATATTCTGCCTGAGCTGAAGCCCTCGAGCGGTATAATGGCGACAACAAGCAGGCACGTTTTCTTTGGGCAGGAGATTCCGATATCCGGTGACGCGGGTGACCAGCAGGCTGCGCTTTTCGGGCAGGCATGCTTTGAGCCGGGTATGGCCAAAAACACATACGGTACGGCGCTCGCGATGGTTATGAACACAGGATATGTGCCGAAGAAAAGCAATAACGGCCTGACGACGGATATTGCCTGGGTCATCGGAGACAAAACGACATACGCGCTTGAAGGCCTGACTTTTATCGGAGGCGCGGCGATACAATGGCTGCGCGACGGCTTGAAGATCATCAGATCGGCGAAAGAGGCGGATGCGCTTGCCGTCAGTGTCGGCGATACGGGCGGTGTCTATCTCGTTCCTGCTTTTACGGGCCTTTGCGCACCGTACTGGGATATGTACGCGCGCGGTATCATCATAGGCATCACAAGGGGAACGACAGCCGCGCATATTGCAAGAAGCGCGCTTGAGGCGATTGCGTATCAGACGCGCGACGTGCTCGAATGCATGCAGAAAGACACGGGCCAGACTGCGGTATCGCTGAGAGTGGACGGCGGCGCCACAGCCAGCGATTTTCTGATGCAGTTTCAGGCGGACATATTAGGCATTCCGATTGTAAAGCCGGTTGTGACAGAGATGACCGCACTTGGCGCTGCGTACCTCGCGGGTATCGGCGTCGGGTTTTGGAAAAGCGAACAGGAAATCGCGCAGCAATGGAAAGTTGCCAAGGTTTTTGAGCCGGCGATGAGCGAGGATAAAAAGGAAACGCTTTACAGCGGCTGGCAACGCGCGGTCAAGCGCTCGTTCGGATGGGCGCAGCAATAAGCCAGTAGGAAAACAGGAGAAAAAATGGACACAAACGAAAAGGACTATTCACCAAAAAACCTGGCAAAATACATTGACCATACACTTTTAAAGCCGGACGCGACCGTGGAACAGGTGCAAAGTATATGCGAGGAAGCAAAGCAGTACCGTTTTGCCAGCGTCTGTGTCAATCCCGGATATATCAAATATGTATCCGAGCAGCTTTCAGGCAGCATCGTAGCTGTTTGCTCCGTCATCGGATTCCCGCTTGGCGCCACTTTGCCGGGAATCAAAGCAAAAGAGGCAAACGCCGTCATTGCGCTTGGCGCAACAGAGGTCGACATGGTGATCGACATAGGCGCCGCCAAATCGGGCGATTGGGAACTGGTACAAAGCGATATCGAGGCTGTGACGCGTACCGCAAAGGGCGGCGCGATCGTCAAGGTCATCATCGAGACATGCCTTTTGACGCAAGAAGAAAAAGTGCGGGCCTGCCTCGCTGCCAAGGATGCGGGCGCGGATTTTGTGAAGACATCGACAGGTTTTTCGACGGGCGGCGCGACGGCGGAAGATGTCCGCCTGATGCGCGAGACCATCGGGCCTGATATGGGCGTCAAGGCGTCTGGCGGTATACGCGATTATCACAGCGCTGTTGCGATGCTGAAAGCGGGCGCCACGCGGCTTGGAACAAGCGCAGGCGTCAGGATCGTCGGCGGCGCATAAATTTTTTAATATAAAAAAATCCGGTCTGTTGTGATCGTATACGACAGGCCGTTTTTTATTGCCGCGATCACAGCCATGCTGCGTTATAAATGCACAGCGCACCTCATATACTTTAACCATGAACAAGAAGATGAACAGCGGATGGAAAGAAGCGCTGAAAAAATATCTGCCGGAAAAAATATATGCGGCGCTTGACGGCATTGAAGATAGTATCGCTGTGTGCGTGGAGGAAATCAGGCTCAGGGTGTCAAGGCCGCTGATGGTGTATACCTGTGACAGGGGGTTTTGTGTCAGCGGAGACGGCAGCCTTCGCGAAGGCTGCGGCATGATATTAAATGAAACGGATGTCGAGCGGACATTCAGCGCCATCACGGGAAAGTCTCCTTATGCGTATGAAGAGGAGATACGGCAGGGGTTTCTCACGCTGAGCAGCGGCATCAGGGCAGGCCTCGCCGGAAGCGCAATTATCACCGATGGCGCCGTCAGAACATATAAAAGCATCAGCGGTATCAATTTTCGCATACCGAAAGAAGCGTTTGGCATATCAAAAAAACTTCTGCCATATATATCAAAAGACCGATCCCTCGTCAACACACTCGTCATTTCGGCGCCGAAGCTTGGAAAAACAACGCTTGTGCGTGATATTGCGCGGTGCGCGGGCAGCGGTATTGGTCTCAGGGCCTGCAAAGTATCGCTGATCGATGAGCGGCAGGAGCTTGCGGCATGCGTGTACGGGCAGCCTTTGTTTGATGTCGGGACAGAGACGGACGTCATATCGGGCGTTGTCAAACATACAGGGGTCTTCATGGCGCTCCGCTCTCTGTCACCCGACGTCATCGTCACGGACGAGATCGGGAAGAGCGCTGACCTTGAGGCTTTGCGCGAGATCGCGAACGGCGGTGTCATCATGGTGACAACGGCGCACGCGTACAATCTGGAGAGCCTGCTCTACAGGCTTTTCTTCAAAAAAATATTTGATGAACGCTTGTTTGATGCGTATGTCGTACTGTCATCAGCACTAGGGCGCATCACCGTGGCGCAGATACATAACTGTTTTGGACAAGAGCTTTTGGATCAGCCGTTTTTATTGACGATGGAGGATATATGAAGCTCGTTTTATGTTTATTGATCGTGGCGCTCAGCGCGTATATCGGCAGGCTGTTTTCAAAAAAAGCGGCAGTAAGACTGGATTATTTCAGGGGGTACCAGTCCGGCATCATATACCTGACAGACAGAGTTATCGGTATGAACCTTGAGCTATACAAGGCGCTGTCAACAAATCAAAATGACACAATGCATAATTTTTTCTGCGAATGTGCGAAAATGCTGAGAAACGCGCCGCAGCAAAGATTTGCCCGAATATGGCAGGCGTGCTTTATGAAATATCAGCCGTCGTATCTGGCCGGCGACGACTTGAACGTAATTTTAAGCGGCGGAGAAGCCATCGAAACACTCTGCGCAAACCCAAGTGAAAAGCAGGCGCAGGCGTATATCAAACGTCTGGCCGCGTATTTAGACGAGATGGAAGCTGACAAGCGCAAAAAGTGCAAGATTTTTAATACGGCCGGTGTACTAACGGGGCTGTTCATCGCGCTTTTAGTGATATAGAGGAGGGAAACATTTTGGACATAGACCTGGTTTTTAAGATTGCCGCCATCGGCATACTCATCGCGGTGCTGAACCAGCTTCTCGTGAGAGCCGGAAGAGAAGACATGGCCACGATGGCCACAATAGCCGGGCTGATCATCGTACTTTTAATGGTGGTCGATCTTGTCAGCAATCTTTTTGAGAGCGTCAGACGTATTTTTAACCTGTACTGATTATGGAGATCGTTAAAATAGCCATTATTGGCATCGTCGCGGGCGTATTGGTCGTGACGATAAAACAAAAACAGCCCGAACTCGGGCTCCAGGTCAGTATCGTGGCCGGTCTTATCATATTCATCTATGTGCTTGATTATCTGATTACGGCTGTCGACTATATTAAAGACATCGTGACGAATTATGACATACCGTACGAGAGTATCACGATCGTTTTAAAGATCATCGGCATCGCGTATATCTGCGAGTTTGCGGTGCAGATTTTGAAAGATACGGGGGAAAGCTCGCTGGCGTCAAAGGTCGAGCTTGCGGGGCGCGTGTTTATCATCGTGCTGTCGCTGCCGATCATCACGTCGTTCATGAAAATGATATTGGGATTGTTAGGATGAACATATGAAAAAAGCATTTCTGATATGCGCGATTGCGCTGTGCCTTGTGATATTGCCTCAGACGGCGCTTGCCGACGACGACGAGGAAACCGATGATGCCATAGACGAAGCCGTTGAGGATGAGATCGAGGACAATATCGAAAGCGCGCTCAGTTCTGCGGACCTGCACGAGATCGAGTCGTTCTATAACGATTATTCAACCACATTAAATGCGATCACGGGCGGCGCCGATTTCAATAGTTTTGTGACCATGCTTGCAAAAGGCGGCGCCGATTTCAACATCGCCAATATATATTCACTTATCTTTAGCGCGATTTTGGGCGGTGTCAGACAGAGCGTACCGGCCGTGGTAGAGATCATCGTGATCGCGCTTCTTTTCAGCATCATAACGCATTTTAAACCGTCGTTTGGCGAATCGGGCGTGTCCAAGGCGGCGCATACGGCGCAGTATGTGATCGTCGGCACGATCACGGTCAGCATACTCGTGAGTGTTTTCACGACCGGCACGAACGCAATTGCCGGTATGACCGCCTTTACAGAAGAGCTTTTTCCGCTGCTCATATCGCTTCTGACAGCGCTTGGCGGCATCACGTCTTCGGCGATTTTGAGCCCCGCGACGGTTTTTCTGACGACGGGCATCACCATCTTCTTTAAGAGTTTTATACTGCCGCTCATCATCGTACTCACAGTTTTTACGATCGTCAACAATTTTTCCACCAGTGTTAAGCTCAGCGGTTTTTGCACGCTTATCAAAAGCATCATCAAATGGGCGATCGGTATCTGCTCGACGGTCTTTCTTGGTATCGTTTCGATGCAGGGCCTTCTTGGCGCCACATTCGACGGCATATCGATAATGACGGCGAAATATACTATTGATAAGATGGTTCCGATCGTCGGCGGCCTGTTCTCGGATACGGTGGAGGTGCTGATTTCGTGCACGCTGCTGATCAAAAACGCGGTGGGCATCGCGGGCATCATCATCATCGCGGGCATCATCATCACGCCTGTTTTTTCGATACTGGCCCATTACTTTTTGTTCAAGCTAACGGGCGCGGTGCTTGAGCCGGTCGCGGGCAGTACGATGGGAAAGTTCGCGTCCGACGCGGCGGCTGTGCTGCTGCTGCTGTTTGCAGCCGTGCTTGCGGCGGCGGCTATGTTCTTTATCACCATCGCGGTCCTCCTCGGCGCGGGCCAC
>JAQTSP010000213.1 GCA_028711205.1 Eubacteriales bacterium
AGCATCGGCCTCTGCAAATACCCCACCTGCGCGGACACGTATAAGGATCTGCTGATCGCGGCCGATAAAGCGCTCGCGAAGGCAAAGACAGGGGGCAAGAACAGATATTGTTTTTATAACGAAATATGATCGGGCTATTTTCCATTCGGCAGCAGAAGGAGCATCGACGTGCTTTTTTTGTATGCCGCGTACCCTTCTTTTGACGCCAGCAGCCGTTTTTCCATCATCGGTATGCTGATGAATAAGAACAGCAGCGTCATCGCTACAGGCGCAAATATCGTCCACCACAACGCAGGCAGCACGCTCATCTGTATCACCCAGACGCCCCACCAGAATAATACCTCTCCAAGATAGTTCGGATGCCGCGAATACCGCCATAGCCCGGATGCCATGTTTTTACCGCTGTTTCCGGGGATCGCTCTGAAACGGCGCATCTGGGCGTCGGATATAAGCTGAAGCGCGGCCGCAAAGAGGCAAATCGCTGCGCCAAGAAATGTGACGGCATTCGAACGGCTGGCATGAAGTATGCAAAAATAGGCGGGCAGCAGGCCGGAGAACACGATCAGCGTCGGCATCATGTTGATGCCAAAAAAGTTTGTCAGAAACCAGAGTTTTGGGTTTTGCTGCCTCAGCATCGTATACCGCCAATCCTGATGCGCCATGCCCGGCCAGCCGATGACCCAGTTTAACGTGAGCCGCGTTCCCCAAAGAGCGAAGGCGATCAGATAAAGTACGCTGACAGTATCAAAATGATTTGACGTTGTAACAAAGCCTATCAATAAAACGATGGGCGCGACGCTCCAGTATGGGTCGTAAAGGCTTGCGTTTTTGAAAACCAGGCCGCAGAACCATACGACGACGGTGGCTGCGACGTCCGCTATGAAAAACGCAAAGAGCGGGCTGCCTGATAGAAGTTGATAAGCGATCAGGCCGGCCATGAACGCAGCGATATAGACAACGACGACAATGAACAGTGAAATGGCTTTTGAAACTTTTATCATATAACAGCACCTCAAAACAGGATTGCAGGTTTATTATATAATAAATTCTCTCACAAATTAAAGCTTTATTTACTGTTGTTCATGAATTTAAACATGTCTTCGGGTTTGAAATCTTTCATAGACCGCATCATGCGCATCATATTTTGCATGTTGCGGAATTTTGTTTGTTCTTCCGGCGGCATAAACATCGACAACGCTTCAAACATGTCTTCCGGCGACGCGTTGCCCATGTTTCTCAGCTTTTGCATCCTTTTGTTCATACGCTCAAAATTCTCCTGCATCTCGGCCGATCTTTGCAGGTTGTGCATCAAAACGCCGGTATCGTGCGACGCGTATTTTTGCAGCACGTTCAGCAATGCCTGCTGGCGCGTCAGCCTTGAGTAATCTGACAGCCCAGAACTGCCGTGCTGCGGGGCATAGACGGGCGCGCTTTGACGAAAATCGTCCGTCATCTGTTTCGCGCCGAGTATACTGCGTATGGCTTCTTTGTCCGCGGGCGATACGTACGGCTCGATATTTTTCAGCATATCAAGCACAGTGTTTTGGCAGAGCCCGTCTTTCAGCGTCATCGCAAGCAGAAAACTGAGTTCAGGTGAGAACGTGGCGCGTTTCATCAGGTCATCATAGCTTAACTTTTTCTCCGTTTGTTGTGGCGTTTGTCTCTGGCTATGCGGCATATGTCTTGGCGCAGGGCGCGAGTTATAGGGAAATCTTAACATATATAAAAGCTCCGATATCAATTTCTCCTAACATTGTATGCAGAAAGCGGCTGCTCTGTGCACAATCGCATGACCCGGGAATATATATGTAATAAGGAACCGGAGGTGTTTTTTATGCCGAAAAAAGATTTAAGGCAGATGAAAAAGGACAAGAAAAAGGCAAAACTGAATAAAGAGGATATCCGTGAGGCGGCAAAACATGCAAATGTCAACGCAGATATTGATGACATTGATAAACGCGATATAAAAAATATGGAAAAAACATTTTCCGAGTACGAAAATAAAAGCGAAGGCGAGCTGATAGACGACCTTGAACGTATGATAAGCGAAGGCAAAAAAGACGGTACTTTTTCCGAAGAAATGCTGGACGCGTTCATAAAGAACGTGGCGCCGATGATGGATAAAAGTCAGCGAAAAAAACTCGAAGCGATCGCAAGAATGATCAAAATGAACAAGATATAAACGCCGGCAGTCAAACATTAAAAAACCGAAGGCTTTGCGGGAGTCACAAGCCAGAGCATTCACCGTATAATATTGCGCGGCGAATATTTTTTATTGTGCTATGATTTATTAGTTTTTATTGCCGCTTCATAACGTTTTTTGGATATGATAAATATAATATTATTGTGATTTCATAGTCGCGTTGTGGTATAATGCTAAAAGAACTTAGAATGAGGTTTTTTATGAGCAAAACAGTTGTGCTGACGGGCGGCGGTACTGCCGGTCATGTGACGCCGAACCTGGCAATCATTCCAAAGCTGAAAGAAATGGGTTTAAATATTGAATATATAGGCACGAAAAACGGCATGGAAAGAGAGATCATGTCAGGTACGGACATACCGTATCATATCATCTGCGCAGGCAAATTCAGGCGCTATTTCAGCATCAGAAATCTTACAGACCCGGTTAAGATCATCGCAGGGCTGACAAAAGCAAAACGCATACTCAAGCGGATAAAACCCGCCGCTGTATTTTCAAAAGGCGGGTTTGTCAGTGTACCTGTCGTGCTTGCGGCGCACAGCCTGAACATCCCCGTCATACTGCACGAGTCGGACTATACGCCGGGCCTTGCCAACAGGATCTGCATACCGAGAGCCGACAAGGTATGCGTGGCTTTTTTGCCGACGCTTCAATATATACCGGACGGCAAGGGCGTCTATACCGGGCTTCCGATAAGAAGCGAGCTGTTAAAAGGAGACAGGCAAAAAGGGCTTGAAATCTGCGGCTTTTCAGGAGAAAAGCCGGTGCTGCTGATCATGGGCGGAAGCCTTGGCGCGAAAGCGCTGAACGATACGCTGGACGGCGTGATGGCAGAGCTTGTACTAAAATATGACGTCGCTCATATCAGGGGCAAGAAAAACCTGCGCTGCGGTACGCTGCCGGACGGATACAGGCAGTTCGGATATGTGGGAGAGGGCCTTGCCGATATATACGCTGCGTCGGACATTATGCTTTCGCGCGCGGGCGCGACGGCGGTGTTTGAAATATTGGCGCTTGCGATGCCGGCGCTGCTTGTACCGCTGCCAAAATCATCAAGCCGTGGCGATCAGCTACTCAACGCGGAATATTTCAAGCAGAAGGGGTATTCGCATGTGCTGTATCAGGAGCAGATGACAAAAAAGTCGCTTGTTGACGGAATCGATACGCTGTATCAGCAAAAGAACGCGCTGAACGACAAAATGAAGAGTGAGAGTGCCACGGATGCCGCGGATAAAGTGGCGAGGATCATCGCGGATGCTTAAAGAGCTTGATGCGCTGGTCAAAAGCTATATCACCGAGGCCGGCGCGCAAAAAAAACAAACGCTTGAAAGTATACTTGAAATTGCGGACGCGGAGCGTCATATATACGGCATGGTTTTTGGCGGCAGCCAAAGAGCCAGCCTGCGCGTGCTTGCCGATGCGTGCAAAAAAAAGAAATGCCGCGATATTATCCGGCCCTTTGTCATCGCCGGTGTGGACAAGCTTCTTGCCATCAGCGACGACAAAGCGAGAAAGACGGCATGCATGCTGATCGGCCTCTGTGCGCCGGATGAATGCGCCGACAGGCTTGCCGGGGCGCTGCGTGAAGAGGAGACACGGTTTGTGCGGCCGTCTATCATACTGGCGCTTGGCAACACATCGGATCCAGCACAGTATCTTGTTGGGTACGCCGTCGAGCCGGGCGAAGCAAAACATGTGAGGGAAGAGCAGGACGCTTTGAAAAAGGCGCTGTCGAAAGCGGAAAAGCCGCAAAAGGCCGGGCGTTTGAACCTGCCTGCGTGGTGTACATTGACAACCGTC
>JAQTSP010000023.1 GCA_028711205.1 Eubacteriales bacterium
CGATCGGGACCTCAGAGAAACCAACAACTTCTACGGGCTGCGACGGATAGGCCGCATCGACCCTGTTGCCAATATCGTCCGTCATCGCGCGGACCCTACCGTAAGCCGTACCCGCGACGATCATATCGGAAACGTGCAGTGTGCCGTTTTGCACAAGAACAGTGGCCACAGGCCCCCTGCCTTTGTCAAGTTTTGCTTCGATGATCGTGCCTTTAGCAAGCCTTTCCGGATTTGCCTTCAGTTCCTGTACTTCCGAAACAAGCAATATCATTTCAAGAAGGTGATCGAGGCCTTCTTTTGTCACCGCAGACACGGGGACCATCACGGCGTCTCCGCCCCATTCTTCGGCCACAAGGCCATGCTCGGTCAGGCTCTGCTTAACCTTCTCGGGGTTCGCGTCGGGCTTGTCGATCTTGTTGATCGCGACAATAATCGGAACATTTGCGGCCTGCGCGTGGTTTATGGCCTCGACTGTCTGCGGCATCACACCGTCATCCGCGGCCACGACCAATATCGCTATATCCGTCACCTGTGCGCCTCTTGCGCGCATCGAAGTAAACGCTTCATGGCCCGGCGTATCCAAAAATGTGATATCGTTGCCGTTGTACTTGATCGTATACGCACCGATATGCTGCGTAATACCGCCCGCTTCATGCTCGGTCACCCTTGTTTTCCGGATTGCATCGAGCAGTGATGTCTTGCCATGATCGACATGGCCCATGACAGTCACAATAGGCGGACGCGGTTTGAGATCGCTCTGCTTATCTTCCTGATGACCTTCGTCCAGCACATCTTCAGCCGTTTTGTCGAGCTTATACTCAAGTGCAATCTTAAATTCTGAGCAGATAAGCTGGGCTGTATCGAATTCAAGTTCGGAATTGATCGTGCACATCATGCCAAGCAGCAAAAGCTTTTTCAGCAAATCGGCCACAGGCTTGCCTGTCTTTTCCGCGAGCGACTTGACTGAAATCAGCTCTGTCGTCATCACGGCCTTATCGATAACGATGGGTGTAAGCGGCATCACGACTTGCCTTGCCTTCGACCGTTTTCTGCCTCTGTATCTGTCTTCTGCAATATCGAACGCGCCCTGGTTTTTGAGCAACGCTTTTCTTGTTTTCCTTGATTTGTCGTCCTTGAAATAATCGTTATCGTGTCGTCTTTTCCCCGGGGTTCCTTTTTTATCAACCTGTACAAAACCGGACGTTGCCGTATCGGCCGGCTTTTTGGCGACAGGCTGCATACGTTGTCCATGCGGCCGTATAAAATCCCCGCCTTCGCTCTTTGGCCTTGGTTGTTTTATATCCCCTCTGGTTGGCGCATTCTGTTTTTGAGGTTGGCGGAACGGTGCAAACTGTGTTTTTTTTGTATCCTTTTCAGCCGGCGCGGCCGCTTTTTCCAATTTATCCGGCTGCGTTTGCGCCGCGTCTTTTTTCTGCTTTGTTTCTTCTATATTTTCGGTCTCTTTAACTTTCTCAGCTTTTTTGACCTGTTTTGTTTCATTTGCGTTTTCGTCTGACTTTGCCGCTTCCTCCGCTTCTTTTCTTTCTGCTGCTTTCGCCGCTTCTTCTGCCTCCTGCTGCTGGCGAAGGCGTTTTTCCTCCGCTTCCGCACGGGCGATTTTAATCAGCTCGGCCTCAATACGTTTAAGCGTGGCCAAGTGGGTCTGCACACTGGTCTGCAAAGCCTCCATCTTGGCAACGGTTTCTTTCGATTCCTTATTCAGTTGCTTGTTCAAATCTATTATTTTTAATTTACTCATGCACCGCCACTTCCTTTTACACCATCAATAATTATTTTTAATGAGATCGGCAAATGTTTGATCTGTTATTGCCAATACCAGTATTTCCTCGCGGCCGATTGCCACACCCAGATCATTTACAACCAAGACGCGGACATTGAACATATCGCACAATCTTGTAAAACGCTGCATGCTTGAAGGGGACAGCCCTTCGTGCAGAAGCAGCAAACGCACCTTACCGCGTTTTATGCCTTTTTCGCATGCTGCGCTGCCGGCAAGCGTTTTCCCCGCACGATACGCAAGCCCGATATATGTCAGATTGTTAGAGCCCACGCCTCAGTATCACCCTTTTTATCGCGCTGTACGATTGCTCGCTTATCGATGCGCCAAGCGACCTTTCGAACGCTTTTATTTTCTTTGCTTTATCTAGGCAGTCGACATTCGGGCATAAATATGCGCCTCTGCCATGCGCTTTGCCCGTTTCGTCAACGGACAAACCATCCTCCGTCGCAATCACACGAACGAGTTCTTTCTTCGGCCTGCCTTCCCTGCAGGCAATACACATGCGTACAGGTATCTTTTTCGTCTTCAAAGATAACGCCTCCACCCTTTATGGCTGTTCCTGCTCTTTTTCCGCCATACCATCTGTATCTTCATTTTCTGTCCCGGCGTCATCCAGGTCAACATCATCCAGATCTATATCATCCAGGCCGGCGTCATCCAGGTCAACATTATCAGTATCTGCGCCGTCCGTGTCCATATCATCAATATCAATAATCCCATCATCCTGATCAGAATATTCTTCATCATCCGACATGAGATCCGACTTGTTATCAAATAAGACTTCTTCGATCTGTGTCTGGCTCTTGATATCAATCTTCCATCCTGTCAGTTTAGCGGCGAGCCTTGCGTTTTGTCCTTCACGCCCGATAGCCAGAGAAAGCTGATAATCCGGCACGACCACTTTTGCCGCCTTTTCATTTTCGTTGATTTGAACCATCAGAACCTTTGCCGGCCGGAGCGAGTTGGCGATGAATTCAATGATGTCAGAGCTCCAGGGGATCACGTCGATCTTTTCGTTGCCCAGCTCTGAAACGATCCTGTCGATTCGCGACCCCTTCTGTCCCACGCACGATCCGACCGGATCGACATTCTCATCATCGGAATAGACGGCGATCTTCGTTCTTGAACCGGCCTCTCTCGCGATACTCTTGATCGAAACGACATGCTGCATAATCTCCGGCACTTCGATCTCAAACAGACGTTTGAGCAGCCCCGGATGTGTTCGTGATACGACGATCTGCGGCCCTTTCGTTGTCTTTCTGACTTCCATGATATACACTTTTATGTGATCGTTGACATTGTATCTTTCTCCCGGAACGCATTCCGATGCCGGCATGATGCCTTCAACGCCGTCAAGTTCGAGCAGAACGCTGCTTTTATCGACACGGTGTATAACCGCAGAAACGATTTCGCCTTCACGCTCAATGAATTTATCAAACACCACGCCGCGTTCCGCTTCTCTTAATCGGTGAACGACAACCTGCTTCGCCGTTTGCGCGGCGATTCTTCCAAACGAACCCGGCGTGACTTCCATCTCAATGATGTCGCCCGGCTCATAAGCGATATTAATTTTTTGGGCTTCTTGCAGCGATATTTCGGATGCGTCGTCAGCGACCTCGTTGACGACGTTCTTTTTCGCGTATACTTTAAACGACCCGTCGACGCTGTCGACGACAACGCGGACATCCTGAACGGTGCCGTACTTCTTCTTATATGCCGAAACAAGCGCGTTTTCTATCGCATCAATCAAAACGGTCTTATCTATGCCTTTTTCTCTTTCCAACGCACTCAGCGCACTTATAAACTCAGTGTTCATAAGATCCCTCCAAATTAAAAATCAACATGTAGCTTGACAATGGCCGTATCTTTATACATAAAATATTTCTCAGCGCCCACAACGTCAAGCGTAAAGCCGTCATTATCAAAGCCTTCCAGTTTACCGGTAAATTCTTTTTGCCCTTCCGCCGCACGGTAAAGCTTGATATCCACTATTTTTCCGGTGCTGCGTTCAAAATCATTTTTGTTTTTGAGCGGCCGATCCAGCCCCGGCGAGGAGACACACAAATAATACGCACAGCTGACCGGATCTTTTTCATCTATTGCGGGCTCGATCAGCCGGCTTATCTTTTCACAATCATCAAGACTGATGCCGCCCTTTTTATCAGCGTATATGATCAGCTCACAGGCATCGCCTGCTTTCTTCATTTCAGTACCGACATATTCGTATCCAATGCCTGTGATGATCGGCCGTACAATGGCCTCGATCATATTTTCAATCTTCTTAGATATTGCTAACACCTCAATTGAAAAGAGTGGGATTTCCCCACTCTCTCTCAAAAAATTCTACTAAATCATCATATCATATTGCATAAAAAAGTGCAAGCACTTGAAAAATATTTAATATTTCTGGCGAAATACCCATATATTGACACCGGATATGCTATTTCCTGTTTCCAATCGGCAAATATACATCAAACCGCGTTCCTTCCCCGACGACGCTTTTAACCGTCACATGGCCGTTTAACAGATTAACGATATGCTTGACGATGGCAAGGCCGAGGCCCGTGCCGCCAAGCGCACGCGACCGCGACTTGTCAACGCGGTAAAACCGCTCGAACAGCCGACTCATGTTTTTTTCGGGTATGCCGATGCCGGTATCGGTGACGCTGATCACGCCCCGGTTTGTTTCCTTTGAAACAGTGATGCCGACGCTGCCGCCGGACGATGTATATTTGATCGCGTTGTCAACAAGATTGATCGTCATCTGCTTGATTCTGTCCATGTCAGCCGCGACGAGTATTGCATCTTTTGACATATTCAAATTCAGGTCGATGCCTTTATCTTTGGCCGCATTTTCAAACAGAGCCGCCACTTCCTCAACACCGTCGCGTATGTCGACAAGCGGCGACAGCACCGCCCCCGTATTTTCAATTTCGGAGAGCAGCAGCACATCGTCGATCAGGCGCGTCAGCCTCTCTGATTCCAGGCTGATGATGTCAAGAAAACGATCCGTATCTATTTTTGAGATGTTCGGGTCTTTCAGCGTATCGATAAACCCGCTGATCACCGTCAACGGCGTCTTTAGCTCGTGCGTGACGTTCGCCGCGAAATCGCTCCTCATATTCTCAAGTTTGCGTATTTTTGTGATGTCCTGTGCGAAAAGAATAACGCCGTATGCGCTGTCGTTGCTGACAACAGATACCGCAAAAACCTGAAGAAAGAACTCATCCAGGCCTTTTATAAGCGAGATCTCCTTTTCCACGATCCCTTTTGAGTTGATCGCTTCTTTGATGACCGATTCAAGCCTGGCGTGTTTGACCGCTTCCAAAAAATGTTTCCCCTCAGGGTTGCCGGCAATTGAGAATAATTTTATCGCGGCCGGATTGGCCATGATGATCATCTCATCATTATCAACGGCCAGAATGCCGCCGGGGACGGCCTTGAAAACGGCCTGAAGCCTTGAATTTTTCTCTGTGATATCCGCAATATTGTGTTTTAATGCCAACGCCATGTCACTAAGAGCGCCCGACAGCGCCTCCATCTCGTCTCCGGTCTTCAATCTTTTTACATCGTCGTATCGCCCGTCTGCAATCATTTTTGTGTCGTTGATAAGCCGCAATACCGGCCTTGTGAAACGTCGTGAGACCAGCAGCGAAATAATAAGGCACAGCAGGAAAGATACGATCAGCACAATGATAAGCGGAAGCCAAAGCGCGGTGGAATAGGCGGAGATACCCTCCAGCGACATTGATGTGCGTATCAGCAGCTGCTGGCTTTCCGAATAGATCGCGGCATACATCAGGTCTTTTTCAAGCGTATCGCTGTGGCGGATGTTCACACCCTTACCCGTCTCCAGCGCTTCGACAATCTCGGGCCTGTCCAAATGGTTGCCGAGATCCGCCGCTATTGCTCTTGTATCAAAAATGACTTTGCCGGATAAAGCCACTATCGTGACGCGCATATCCATCGTATCGTCAAGGGTATTTGCGATATCTTCAATATCCGCGCCGCCTGCGATGATGCTTTCAATTACTTTGGCCTGATTCAAAAGAGACTGCTTCGTGTTCTCTTTGTATGATTTATCCAGATGAACAACGCTCACAACGCTTGAAGCAATGATCACCACAAGAAACAAAAGGCTGATTCTCAGCGCAATTTTTTTAAACAGTTTATTCATTCTTTTGCGTTAAACCTGTATCCGACGCCGCGAACCGTCTCAATATGATCACCGTATTCACCGATCTTCCTGCGAAGATTGGTGATGTGCACATCCACCGTCCGCGTTTCGCCGAAATACTCATATCCCCATATCTTATTTAATATCAGATCACGTGTCAGAACCTGAGAACCGTTGGCCATCAGCATGCTTAAAAGCTCAAATTCTTTCAGCGTCAGCGTCAGCTCATCATCTCCGATATATGCTTTGTAGTTCGCGGCGTCAATTTTAAGCGTCTTAAAGGCCTGAACGGCATTCGTTGACACATCTGAACGCTTGGCCCTTCTCAGCTGCGCTTTGACTCTCGCGACAAGCTCTCTCGGGCTGAACGGTTTTGTGATATAATCGTCGGCGCCAAGCTCAAGGCCGATGATTTTGTCGATCTCCTCGGATTTTGCCGTCACCATGATGACAGGCATATCATTAAAGTCGTCCGCTGACCTGATCTTTTTCAGCACGCCGAGTCCGTCGAGCCCCGGCAGCATTTGATCCAGTAATACGATGTCCGGTTTCTTCTGCGCCAGAAGCGACACGGCCATCTCACCGGTATCGGCGCGAATGACCTCATAACCCTCTTTTTTCAGGTTGTATTCCAAAAGCTCTAAGATATTCGGCTCGTCATCAACAATCATGACTTTCTCGCTCATAAACCCCACCTTTTATTCATTTAATAATTTTATGACGGCAGCCATTGACCCCGTTTTTCCCTTGTCACGCCTGTGTGAAAAAAACAGATAGCTGTCCTCGTAAGTGCAGAGATCGGAAACGGTCATATTTTGCGGTTCAATACCGGAGTTGAGCATATCGATAACACATGATTTTACAAGATCGATGTAGATCCTGCCGTCTCTTATTTCGATCGTATTGTCTCCAAACTCATATTTAAATATATCCCCCACATCCTGCTTGACCTCAAAATGCTTAACGCTGATGCACGGGCCGATGGCCGCAAGTATGTCTTTTGGCATACAGCCAATACCCGTCAGTGATGAGATGGCGCTCGTTGCCATATGGGATGCGACGCCTTTCCAGCCGGCGTGGCATATGGCAACGGCACGGCGCTTCGGATCATAAAAAAACAGCGGAACACAATCCGCATGGTAGGATATAAGCGGCAGATTTACAGTATCCGTGACCAGCCCGTCACATGTGACGGCCAAGTTGCCGGATACGACACCGTGGCCTTTGTCGCTCTCATCCGCTTTATATATCACCGCGCTGTGCGCATAGTTGATGGACACGGCATTCTCATGATTGAAACCTGCGGCATGCGCAAAACGCTTCATGTTCTCAAGGTAATTGTGATTATTTTGCTCTCTCTTGCGGCTGAAATTCAATGTGTCATATGGTTTGGCGCTTACCCCGCCGATCCGGGTTGAAAAGGCGCATACAACGCCGCCCGCCTTATCAAAGGCCGGTATCGTCAAGTATCTGACACCTTCCTTTTTCCATAGCGTAAAACCGTGACAAATATCTTGCATGTTATTTCTCTTCCAGTAAATTCTGCAGCTCTTTCATAAACGTGTCCACATCTTTGAACTCTTTGTACACGGAAGCGAACCGGACATACGCGACATCGTCAAGATCTTTAAGGCCGCGCATCACGAGTTCACCGATCTCTTTTGAGGTGATCTCCTGCCTCAGCGTGTTGAATATCGTCTTCTCTATGCTGGCCACAAGCTCTTCGATGTCATGTATGGGGACGGGCCTTTTCTCGCAGGCCTTGATGATGCCGATTCTGATCTTGTCGGAATCAAATGCAACGCGCTCACCGTCTTTTTTGACAACGAGCAGCGGCAGGCTGTCAATCTTCTCATAGGTTGTGAAACGCTTTTTACATGCAAGGCATTCTCTGCGCCGCCTGATCGAGCTGCCTTCATCTGTTGGTCTGGAATCAACGACTTTGCTTTCGTAATGTCCGCAATACACACACTTCATACCCTACCCCCAACATTATAATCAAAATAATTATACCACACAAATCGATAATTACAATTTAATCCTGGTAATTCGGCATACAATTTATATCAATTTCGACTAATATCACATCTTCGCCTATTTTTCTTATGTTTTTCCAGGGTATGACTTGGTCTCTTTCACCTTTGAAAAAAAAGGAGAATTTTGACGGCCCCGGCACGACAATCGCGCAGATCTTGCCTGTGCATACATCGAGCAGCATATCGCATATATATCCAAGCCGTGAACCGTCGATGATGTTGACCACTTCCTTCTGCTTCAACTTCGAATATTTTGTCATAAATACCACCTCTATTTATACATATGAACAAGAACACAAAAAAGACCGTAACGATTTCACGGTACAGCCTTCAAGATCAGCAAATTGATATTTTTCAGATGTTTCGCCGGATGGATTTCAGCGCGTTTTTCTCAAGCCTTGAAACCTGCGCCTGGCTGATGCCGATTTCGTCCGAAACTTCCATCTGCGTTTTCCCCTGATAAAAACGCATCAGTATGATACGGCGCTCCCTTTCGCCAAGTTTTTCTATTGCCTCTTTTAGCGCAATGCCTTCAAGCCACATCTCATCGGCGCTGCTTTTATCCTGCAGCTGGTCCATCACATAGATGGCGTCCGCGCCGTCATGGTAGACCGGCTCATATAAGGATACGGGGTCCTGTATCGCGTCGAGAGCAAAAACGACGTCCTCGACGTTCATCTCAAGCTCTTTCGCGATTTTCTCGACGCTCGGGTCGCTGCAGTTTTTCTTTGACAGCGTGTTTCTTATCTGAAGCGCCTTATACGCAATATCCCGCAAAGACCGCGACACCCTGATGCTGTTGTTATCGCGCAGATACCGCCTGAGTTCTCCTGTGATCATGGGCACGGCGTATGTCGAGAATCTGACGCCAAGTTCGATATTAAAATTATCAATCGCTTTGATAAGGCCGATACATCCCACCTGGAACAGATCGTCCATGTTTTCTTTTCTGCCTGTAAACCGCTGTATGACGCTGAGCACGAGACGCAGGTTTCCTTTGATAAATTCTTCTCTGGCGGACTGATCTCCCGACTTGATTTTCAGCATCAGTTCGGTCATTTTTTTAGGCTTTAGAACGGGAAGTTTGGCCGTGTCAACGCCGCATATCTCGACTTTGTTTACAAGCATGTCATATCTCCTCGGAAGCTTTGATATGACTAGCTTTACCATGCGAACTTTCTTTTATACTGCCGATACGACGCCTTTTTTGGCCGTCCGTCAGTATATATTTTAAGAAATATACAAAGTTTTTTGCCGCGCGCTTTACTCATAAGGGCGTTGTATCGATCACATATATTTTTATTACAATACAGATAATCCAAAAAAAAATAAACATCACTGTTAAATTTCTGATGTTATTTTATAGGGAAATGAACGAAAGTATCGTTATCTGTCTCTGCTGAGCAGATACGTTGCCAGCGCCGACAGGGTTTGGGCTTTTTGGCCGAAACATTCAAGCGCTTTGACCGCCATGTCTGTTTGCCGCCTTGCGATTTTTTTTGACTTTTCAATTCCATAGACGCTTGTAAACGTGAGTTTATCCGCGCCCGCGTCCTTGCCCGGCGTCTTGCCGATCCTGGTTTGGTCGCCCATCTCGTCGAGTATGTCGTCGACGATCTGAAAAGTGAGGCAGATACAGCTGCCGTAAGTCTCAAGGGCGGACAACTCATGTTCTGCGGCACCGGACAATACGGCACCGGACAACACGGAAGCTTTTATCATGGCGCCTGTCTTGCGCGTGTGGATGTATTGCAAAACGTCCGGATCGTGCTCCTTGCCCTCAAACGCGATATCGCCGGCCTGCCCCGCTATCATGCCGGTCACGCCCGAAGCGCCCGCGATGATACTCATCGCCCTGATGCATTCAGGCTGCTTATCCTTATTTTCCAGTGCATATTTCAGCATCACCTCGAAAGCGCAGTTTAATAGCCCGTCGCCCGCGAGTATGGCATAGGCTTCTGTAAATACGACATGGTTCGTCGGTTTCCCCCGCCGCAGATCGTCGTTGTCCATCGCCGGCAGATCGTCGTGTATCAGCGAATACGTATGTATCATCTCGATAGCGCAGGCGAAATCGAGCGCACGCGCCGCGTCTCCGAACATACCGGCCGTCATCAGGCACAGCGCAGGACGAAGCCGCTTTCCGCCGGCCGTCAGGCTGTAGTTCATCGCGTCCTTTAATATGCCCGGCTCACACATGACATCCATCAGCTCGCGCAGCCTTGTGTTTACGGTACCGCCCAAGCTCTTCAGTGTATCGCCAATCCCCGTCACTATTCCTTCACCTCGGTTTCGAGTATCTCGATCTTCGATTTATATTTCTCCAGCTTTGCGGAAAGTGCGTTCGCCAGCCTGACGCCCTCGGCATATAGCTCCATGCTCTTTTCGATGCCCATTTCGCCCGACTGCAGCTTTTGCGATATATCCTCAAGTTTTTGGAGGTCTTTTTCAAATTCACCCATCGCATTCATCCTTTCTTATGACAGCGACGCGCCCGTCACGAAACTCGATGTCCATGTGGGCGCTTGTCGCGGCTCTTGATGTGATCACGACATTATTTTCATCGTATACGATCGCATATCCTCTTTGAAGCACATTTTTCGGGTTAAGGCTTTCAAGGCCGCTTATATATTTTTCCAAAACAACCGTATTCATTTCCAGCATGCCCATAAGGCTTTTCTTCATGATTTCATATATTGAGACGATACTGCCCCGCGTTTGCTCAAGTTTTATACGAAAGGGATATGCTTTGATATTTCCGGCCAGCATGTCGGTTCTTTTTTCGTACCGCTGCAAAACAGCCTCAAGGTTTTGATAGAGCCTTATCTTGTACTCCTTCAGATAATCAATAACGGCGCGTTTATCCCTGACGACAAGCTCGGCCGCAGCGGAAGGTGTCGGCGCTCGAAGGTCCGCCGCCATGTCGCAGAGCGAATAGTCGGTCTCGTGCCCGACAGCGGAAACGACAGGTATGTCCGATTCATATACGGCACGCGCAACACATTCTTCGTTGAACGCGAACAGGTCCTCAAAGGAACCGCCGCCTCTTCCCACAATGATAACGTCGACGCTTTTTGTGGCATTAAAAAATTCAATCCCCCGGCAGATCTGCCTCGCGGCGGCGTGCCCCTGTACCTGCGCCGGATACACCGTGATACCGATACCGTCAAACCTTCTTGTCGCGACGTTGATGATATCGTGCAGCGCAGCGCCCGCCGCCGATGTGACAACACCGAGACGCAGAGGGAACGCCGGCAGCGGCTTCTTGTGAGCAACGTCAAAAAGCCCTTCTTTGTACAGTTTTTGTTTGGTCTGCTCAAAACGCGCGTACAGGTCGCCGACGCCCTGCAGCGCCGCCTTTTCAACTGCCAGCTGTATCTGCCCGCTCTTTTTATAATAGACGATCCTGCCCTGCACCTTGATCAGCGCGCCGTCGGCGATCGTGTCTTTATATTCGTTTGCTGAAAAACCATAGACGATGCAGCTGGCCATGCTCTCCGCGTCTTTGAGCGAAAAGAAAGCATGCCCTATCGATGACATGCTGAAGTTTGTTACTTCCCCAACAACGGCAACGGCGCCTAAAAACGGATCTTTGATAAGCTTTTTGCTGATATATTCGTTGAGCTGCGAGACGCTGAATACGATCTCAGCCATAAAGGTTCGCCGCCTCGATCGTGTTGTCAAGCAGCATCGTGATCGTCATCGGGCCGACGCCGCCCGGCACAGGCGAGATATACGCCGCTATTTCCTTTGCCTCGTCAAACAACACGTCGCCTCTCAGTTTGCCGTCAACTTTGGTGGTGCCGACATCGATCACCACCGCGCCCGGTTTGATATATTCGCCAGTGATCATCCCCGGCCTTCCGGTCGCCGCGACGAGTATATCCGCGCCGGCGCATATCCTTGCCAGTTCGTTTGTGCGCGAATGGCACATCGTGACCGTCGCGTTTTCTCTCATCAGCAGCATGGATATGGGCTTGCCCACCATGTTGCTTCGGCCGACGACCACAGCGTTCTTGCCGCATATACCGACGCCGGTGCTTTTAATCATATGGATGATGCCCTTGGGGGTACAGGGAATAAAGCCCTTCTCACCGACAAACAGCCTGCCGGCCGTCACGACATGAAGGCCGTCCACGTCCTTGTCCGGGTCGACTTCGCGCAGTACCTCGCGTTCATCTAAATGCCCGGGCAGCGGAAGCTGTATCAGTATGCCGTGCAAAGCCGGATCGTCGTTCATTTTATGTATAAGCAAGACAAGCTGTGCCATCGCGGTATTGACGCCAAGGCGGTGAACGACCGAATAGATGCCGATCTCCTCACAGGCGCGCTCTTTATTGCGCACATATGTCGCAGACGCAGGGTCGTCGCCGACAAGCACGACCGCAAGACCCGGCACAACGCCCTTCTTTTTCAGATCGGCGGCCTTTACCTTCAATTCCTGCCTGATACTGTTCGATATCGCTTTCCCGTCAATGATATTCAACGCTATTCTCCTTTGCGATGCAAAATCTCCGCCGCAAGCGCCAGCCCGCATGCGTTATCACGGCAATATTCCTTTTGTGCGATAACGCAGTCATAGGCGCCATCACACGTTTTTTCTATCTCCCGCCTGATTATTTTATTACAAATAACGCCGCCTGTAAAAATAAAATTTTTTATTCCTGTTTTCTCAGCAGCATTTTTTATCAGTTCTACAAGCGTCGCGGCCACACAGTCGATAACGCCGCTGACGACATACGCGGCGTTATGCCCGTCACGGAGCATCGTCATGGCCTGCGTCTCCGCGCCCGACAGGTTCGCGCCAAGCGCTTTGACATGGACGGCCAGCTTCGCGCCGTTTTTTATATACACGCGCTCGATCTCATGTCCCGACGGAAAAGCGAGCCCTGCCGCAACACCGACCCTGTCGATCAACTGGCCGCATGTGATATCGAGGCCGCCGCCGATTGGCAAGATATCCGCGACGGCGCCATTCCGTATGCCGATGCGCAGTATGTCAAGCGTGCCGCCGGATACGTGAAAACATATATATGGGCCGTCGTCCGGCAAACCGCCGAAAAAGGCGGCGTATATGTGCCCGTGCTGGTGCGTCAGCGGGTACGCCTTGACGCCAAGAGCAGCGGCGCATGCAAGCGCGAAAGATTCGCCGACGCCGAAGACCGGCATATATGAATCGGGCTTTGGGCACGGCTTTTCGCTGTACGCGGCTGCTTTTATATGATATCCACGCGTATCAAAATCAGAAAACAGCAGCCCCAGGTTCTTAACATGCGCGAATACGGCTTCGGACTGGCGCAGGCCTCTTTGGCCCTTCGGCACAGAAAGCATCATTCTTTTGTCTGAAACGGCCTTGCCGTCCGCTACAACGGCAACGGATGTGGTGTAGCAGCTTGTATCAAACGCGAGGTATGCCGCGTCAGTCATCCGGTGTAACCTCTTTGGCGCCGATCACGCCCGCAAGCACACCATTAATAAATTTTTCCGATTTATCCGAAGCGTATTTTTTCGCAAGCTCGACGCATTCGTTGATCGTAATTTTTTCGTGTATGTCATCACTGTACATAATTTCGCAAACGCCCAGTCTTAAGATTGACAGTTCGACCTTCGTCATATGGCTAACGTTCCATCTTTTCGCGTTATTCTGTATCATGCTGTCAATCGCCTCACTGTGGCTTTGATACTTGTCGATGGTGTCCATGACATAGCTCCATGCATTCTCATTCATGCCCTTATCAAAACAATCCCGCATCACATCCATTGTTGCGGGATTAAAAGCGCCGTTAATCGCGTATTCATAAAACAGACGAAACACAGTATCTCTTGCCGACCTTCTGCTCAAATCAACCTCCGTTATTTGACCGTGCTATTTAAAGATATTTGGCAATATCCTGTCAAATATCTCCATTAGCTTTTTCTTGAACTTATTGTTTGTACCAAAAATCGCACCGATGCCCACACAAATGCCTAAAAATAACGTACGGAAGAAACCGATGCATAAAATAAGCGCACCGATAAAAAAACCGATACTCATGCCAATGATGACGCCTTTGTGCGCTTTGATATAGTTTTTGATCTTCTCTTTTTCAGACACTATTCTACACGCGCCTTTACAACCTGTGATGTTTTTTCGACCAGCAAAAGTATCTTGTTGACCTCAATGCCGGACAACAGCTCGATATTTTCTTTTAAGCTTGTCTGCAGTGTCAGCAGAATGTCCGGTATCTGCGTGCCTTCGGCAACTGCGAGCTTTGCGGAAATGTTGACCTTTGAATCTTTGACGGAAACAAACGCTTTGACGCTTCTTACAGCTTCGTTCGCGGCAATATGCCTTGTCGCCATCTCTTCGATGGCACTGAGAGAAATGGATATCGTACCGTTGCCCGTCTGATTGATCAGCGCCGATTTAGGTTTGCGTTTTTTGATACCCGAAAACATCAGCAGTATACTGAGCACGATCACGGCGACCAGTATCACAGACACAACAAAGCGGACTGTATTGTCGCCATAGAGCAGACCAAGCCAATACTCTGGATGCACTGTCTGTATGATTCCCCATGTACAGGCCAACGCCGCTCCCGAAATAAAAAGGACAAACAAGATGTATAATGTCAGCAAAAATCTCATAAATATACGCATTTTCATTTGTATCTCCCGTGTATGATTATATCACTGCCTAATGGACGCGCTTTGTATCATCCGCCGGTTTTGTGATACGTACACCCTGAATATGTATGTTCGTTTCGACAACGCGCAGGCCTGTCATCGTCTCGACAGCCTTCCTGACATTCTCCTGTATCTTCTGGCACATCTCGGGAATATTGCTGCCGTACTCGAGAATAACAAACAGGTCGACGGCGCATTCTTCTTTGCCGATCTCGACCTTGACGCCTTTTGTCAGGTTCTTTTTACCCAGAAGCTCCGCAAGGCCGCCCGAAAGTCCGCCGCTCATGCCGGCGACGCCGCCGATTTCTATTGTCGCGAGCCCTGCAATCGTCGCGACAACATCGTTTGCAAAGGATATGATGCCGTTTTGTTCTTCTTTCGTATTCATATCGTTCGTACTCAAACATATCACCTCTTCTTATACGTCACGTCAATTATAACAGATGGGGCAGCCAAATACAATCAACTAAAAATTCTTTTATACATTTTTAAACATTAATCCTGCAGTATCACTTTGATGTTCTGAGCCGGCTCATCTGTCTCCTCTCTGACGATTTCGAGTATTTTTGCGGCTTCTTCCGAAGATATCTCTGCCGCATCGAGCACGACGTTGACGGAACCCTCCTGCACAGTGACGATCGCATCAGAGAATCCGACCGCGACCAAAAGCCCCTCAATCGTCAGCTCCGCTTCCATGGCGCGAACGATCTCGATCTTCTGGCTTTGCGCGTCTTTCACTGTATCCGCATCGCTGTTTTCATTTTCGATGATGCTGTCAAGATAGGCGACCTCCGTTGTACGCACGCTTTCTCTGTTCGCCTTGTAATCCTTAAAATAATCTTCCGTCGACATCACGGCAAGATCGTCCGCCTGCAAAGCATCCTCGACCTCGATCGCTTCGTCCGTATTCGCCGCAACTTGCGTATCGGCGTCGTTTCCGATGGCAAAATTGATATAACCAACGGCTATCAGCACGACGATCAGCCCTGCAAGCAGCAAATATTTTTTTGTATTCTTATTTTTCATTATACCACTTCCCTTATTCAATATTCATTTTATAGACATCAACCTGATCAGGGCTGATATTCAAAATTGTCTGAACCGCGTTTAAGAGGTTCAGCTTGACGCCGATATCATCCGCGCCTTCGGCCACGACGATCACGCCTTTGACAACAGGGCTTTCTTCTCTCAGCACGAGTGCGGCGCTGCCGTCGCCCGTGTTCATCGTGACAATCTCGCTTTGCGTGTTTTCGCTATTTGTCGTGCTGCTGCCGCCGTCGTCCGTATCCGTCGTCGTCGATGTCTGTTTATCGACGCTGATCGCCGGTACGATCTCTGAGCTTGACTCATAAGTAATCATAACTTCCACTCTGCCAGCGCCCTCTATACGCGACAACGTTTGTTTCAGCTTGGCCTCGATATCGTCCTCATCCACCGCAAGCGTCGCGGTTTGCTCCGCGGGCGTTTCACTGGAACTGTCTGAAAATGACGCGAAGTATATGGTAAGGATCACAACGATCACAAGCAGTATGCCCACGTATTGTATTTTCTTTTTAATATCAAGTTTTGCAAACCGCGAAATTAATCCGCCGGATTTCTGCGCCTTTTTATTATTTTGCTTGTTTGCCTCCTTGCTGTTTTCTTTTTGTTCTTCCATGCAACTACCTCACCAAACTCTTTTCACTATTCATATTTATTTTATTCATCCCCCATATATACCTCGTACACATCGAAAATATAGTCTTTATACGTCGAGCTGTCATATTCATATTCATATGTCTTTGTGATGCTCTCAAGCGCATCGTCGACTTCAGATTCGATATCCGCCCCGTTGAACAATACGAACAGCGGAGAAAGTATGATCAGCGTGACCACGATGCCAAGCACGACATTCACATATTTTTTGATACCTGATTCCGGCAACAGCGCGCTCACCATCGCGCTGAAGAGTATCGCAATGGTGATCGATGTGGCCCAGGAGGAAAAGAATGGCTGCATAGACTTACCTCAACATGATATTCGTGTTGCCCGCGCCGATGATGATCGCGATG
>JAQTSP010000214.1 GCA_028711205.1 Eubacteriales bacterium
CGTGATACCGACTCTGTCCGAAAGCTCGTTTAATGATATTTTACGTTTTGCCATCATCACATCCAGGTTTACGATAATTGCCAATGATGTGCCTCCCATCTTTATATCGTCAGATCGTTTTCGTCCTTCAGCCTGATCGCTTTGTCAAACACAGCAGCCAGTGTCTGGCAGAACAGGCTTGCCAGCAGTGAGATTACCGCAACAACCGGCGTCAATATTGAAAAATCGATAAATGTCTTGGCGATAAGAACAACAGCTGTAACAGCACAAAGATACGATATATATTTTAAATAATATACGTTTTTATATACAAAAGGAGAGTTTTTTATCGTTGTTGAAAGCAGCTTCTGTAAAAAAAGCAGTATCAGCCAGCAAAAAACACCGCATATTTCCAAAAAAGCGAGCGTGACCCATCTGTTTTGCGCGTAGCTCGAAATATGTGTATTGACAACATCCTGTTCTAAAGGTGCAAGTAAAAAAGGTAAAGCGATCAGGAGAATCGGGCTTAGAATAAGCATTAACTCTAACAAACGCTTGAGAATAAGCGGTATGTTCCATTTGCCGATATTCATAATTTACCTCCATTTTTCGTGAGAATAGCACAGAGCGATACTTATGTCAACAATAATTTATCGGATTTCAATAAATTTTACATATAGGAATCAATATGTGTACCAAAATTGTCTCTTGGTTGTGTTATACTTGTTATATCCAAAAAAATGGCTTTTTGGGCATCACGTATCATAAAAGGCAGGTATCTCGTATGGACACCCTTATTTATATCATGTCAGGCGCATGCCTTGTGCTATTATTTGCTGTACTGATCGTCGTCATATCAAAAAAGAACAAAACGCGCGATGTGGGCGCGGCTCTTGCCCAGTTTCAGGCCACGTTTTACAGGCAGCTTGAGGAAATCAACAAACAAAATGCAGCAAGCGCGTCTCAGCTGCGGCAGGAAGTGCTCGGTATGTTTAACATACTGGGTGAGAATTTCACGAAAACACTGAGCGGCACGGCCAGGGCGAACCGCGAGGATATGGAGAATCTGCGTTCGGCCGTCGAGCACAAATTAAAGGAAATATCCGACACGAACGAAAGGCGCTTGGAACAGATCCGCAAAACGGTCGACGACCAGCTGCAGGATATGCTGCAAAAACGCCTGACGGGTTCTTTCAAACAGGTCTCCGACCAACTCGAGCAGGTGTTCAAAAGCATGGGTGAAGTCAAGTCTCTGGCAACGGGCGTCGGCGACTTAAAGCGCGTGCTCTCCAACGTCAAGGTACGCGGCACATGGGGCGAGATGCAGCTTGGCAATCTGATATCCGCGATGCTCTCCCCCGTACAGTATATTAAAAACGCCAATGTCAAGGATAATCAGGAACGCGTCGAATACGCGGTTGTGCTGCCCGGCAGCGCGGACAACAAGGTGCTGCTGCCGATAGACTCGAAATTCCCGATGGAGGATTTCATAAAGAAGGAAGAAATATTAAATTCGGGCGATAAACAGATGGCGAAGGATGCGATGAAATCGCTTGCGAAAAGCATCGTGACCGAGGCGCAGCGCATACACTCAAAATATATCAATCCGCCCGTTACGACAGACTTCGCCATCATGTATCTGCCGACCGAAGGGCTTTACGCCGACGCGATCACGCTTGGTATTTTTGATATATGCCAGCGTGAATACCATGTCACCATCTCCGGTCCCTCCACGCTGACAGCGCTCCTCAACAGCTTGCAGATGGGTTTTAGAACGCTGGCCATAGAAAAGCAGTCAGGCGAGGTGCTGCGGCTCCTCGATTCTACAAGGAAAGCGTTTTCAAACTTTACGTCCGCCATCGATAAGACCCAAAAGAGCCTTGCGGCGGCGCAGAACAACCTTGAAGACGCATCGAGAAAATCAAGAACGATAGAACGTCAGCTCGATAAAGTGGACAGCTTTGAAAAAGATCGTATTCCTATCGATGAATGACTGAATTTACATCATCAATATGTGTTAAATCATTTGCGGACAGCCGGCTTTTTGTTGAGTGTTATTGCTATGCACCAAAAACGTCCTTTTTGCGTAGTATAGATTGAGCCTTAATTAAAAGGATACCTAATAAACTATTTCAAGGAGGACGTTATATATGGGATATGATTGCGGAGGCGGAGGCTTTGGCGGAGGCAACTGCTGCTGGCTGATCATCTTGCTGCTCTGCTGCTGCGGTGGCTTTGGCGGCTGTGGTGACGGCTGCGGCGGCGGCGGTGGATTTGGCGGATTTGGCGGCGGCAACAACTGCTGCTGGCTGATCATCTTACTTCTCTGCTGCTGCGGAGACGGCTTTGGTTACGGCTGCGGCCCAAAATGTGATCCGAAATGCTAATAAGTTCTCCGGTGCATTTCAGCATCGGTTTACAGCATAAAAGATATTAGCATCACATCACATACTTTAAAAGGTATTAAACTGGTCGTTTTGGGGGGCTTATATTATCACAAGCCCTCATTTTTTAACATAAAATTACGCCTGAAACGTAATTGTTGTTGACGATACGCTCCAACACACTGTTAAAAGTCCAAAAAACTATTGATGCTGTATTTTGGCTCTTGTGCCAGGACTTCTTCTGTCACGCCATATCCGAATGTCACGGCGCATGCATCGACGCCCGCCGCTTGTGCAAATTTCATGTCCGTAACCGTATCGCCGATCATCAGCGCGTCGCCCGGCCCGATATGATATTTTTTCAACAGCTCCAGTAAAATATCCGGCTCCGGCTTGCGCTTTTCTTTATCATCAAACGTGACCACATCGTCAAACATATCAAGCTTGTGTGTTTCCAGTATCTTGTGCGTCGGATTTTTTGATTTCATCGTGACCAGCGCAAGCCGCGCGCCCTCTTGCCCCAGCCTGCGCAAAAGCGCCTCTCCGCCCTCATAGACAGCCGTGCTGTCGCTGCACATATCCTCGTATGTTTTCATGAAGGTATCCAGTATCGGCGCAAGCGCGCCGCCGTCAAGCCCTGTCAGCATGCTGACCGCGTTCCTTGCGCCGCCGCCGATCGCGGTCACGACCTGATCGATATCCGGTGCTTCAAACCCAGACGCGTCAAGCGCATATTTGAGCGCCCGCGCGATATCCACTCTTGTATCGACGAGCGTGCCGTCGAGATCGAACACGTACAGCTTATACTTTTTATCGATGCCCATATCAAATCTTTTCCGGCGCAAGGCCGACCTTCTTCTTGACCTTGCGGAGCATTTTCACAGCGTTTGCAGCCGCCCTTTCAGCGCCGCTTTCTATCACTTTGTTCAGATATCCCTTGTCGCCGCGGATTCTGCTGTACTCTTTTTGCAGCGGCGCGAGCTCTTCGCAGACGGCATCCGCGACACATGATTTCAGTCTGCCGTATCCCTGGCCCGCAAACTCCTCCTCGATCGCTTCGAACGATTTTCCCGTCACCGCGCTGTAGATCGACATCAGGTTCGAAACACCCGGTTTCTGCTCCGAGTAGCGGATCTCGCCGTCCGAATCCGTCACCGCGCGCCGGAACTTTCTCTGTATCACCTCGGGCGTGTCGAGCAGCGATACGTACGCGTTCTCGTTGTCGTCCGATTTTGACATCTTGTCCTCCGGTTCCGACAGGCTCATGATGCGCGCGCCGGCTTTTGGTATATAAGGCTCGGGCACGGTGAACACATCGCCGTATAGGTTGTTGAACCGTATTGCGATATCGCGCGTGATCTCGAGATGCTGTTTTTGGTCCGCGCCGACGGGCACAAGATCGCTGTCAAACAGCAGTATATCCGCCGCCATCAACACAGGGTACGTATAGAGCCCGGCGTTGATATTCTCCGCGTGGCGCTCGCTCTTCTCCTTAAACTGCGTCATTCTGGACAGTTCTCCAAGATAGGTATAACAATTCAGTATCCACATGAGCTCGACGTGCGCCGGCACATGTGACTGAAAGTAGATGATGTTCTTTTCCGGGCAGAGCC
>JAQTSP010000215.1 GCA_028711205.1 Eubacteriales bacterium
CTGCCTCCCGCCGGCGCTAAAAGTTCAATTTTACCCATCAGTCCCAAAGGTCCTCATACATCGCCACGTTCTCATTGTGCTCTTCAAGCGTCTTCGCAAAAGCGAGATCGCCCGTCTCGGGGTCGGCGGTGCAGAAATACAGATACTCTTGTGCCAGATATTCCTCGTCCGGATACAGCGCGGCCTCAATCGCCTTCTGCCCGGGGTTGGATACTGGCCCGATCGGAATACCTGTGTAGAAATATGTATTGTACGGCGAATCGATGTTCTTTTCATCTTCGGAATAGACAAACTTCTTTTCTCCCGTTACATATCTCAGCGTCGCGCAGGACTGGAGCGGTATATCTTCCGCCAGCCTGTTATGGAAGACGGCAGAGACTTTTTTGCCGTCCTCGGGCAGGCTTTCCCATTCTATCATCGACGCCAGCGCCACCACATCGTCAACCGTCAGCCCGAGATCTTCGGCCCGCTGCTCATACACGATCGTGAATATGTCATCAAAGCGATTAAGCAGCTTTGTGATGACATCCACAGGCTCCGCGTCGGCATATACCTCGTATGTATCCGGAAAGAGATACCCCTCAAGAAGATATCTGCGCTGGCTTAGATCTTCTGTATCAACAAGCGCCGCAATATATTCGTAATCGCCGAACGCCTCCGGATCGTTGCAAAGTTCAAGGAACGTTTCTTTTTCATCATCATCAAAAACGCCCTTGCTCACAAGCGTATCCGCCATGTCCCGGGCAGTCATGCCTTCGGTCAGCGTTACGGTGATAATCTCTCTGCCACCGTCGCCCTGAATAAGCAATTCGACGATTTCCTCCATCGTCATGCCGGGAGACAGCTCGTACGTGCCCGCGACCAGGCTTGAACTTAAGTCGTTAAAGTCGACATACAGCTGAAAAACAAGCTTGTTGCGGACGATGCCCTCTTCATACAGCAACGTCGCGATCGTGGAGAGCGACGAACCTGTTTTGACCTCGATGGTTTTGGTCTCGGCAGAACCTGCGTCCACAGGCGCGAAATAGTTGCCCTCGATATAGTTATAGGCCGTGATGCCGATAAATATCACAAGCGCGGCGCTGATCGCCAATATCAGCAGCGGCCGAATTATCCGCCACGCGACCGTCGCCACAGTGACTTCCTTGATCGATCCTCTTTCTTCGCAAGGCTCCAAAGGCTCTTTTCCGCTGCCGTCGATGGCAAAATACTTCGTCTCGCCGCTTGCCGTATCATCCGGTGCGCCGCTGACCGGAGCGAAAGATTTTGTCGCATCACTGGCGTCACTGTCTTCAAACCCGCGTTTGTTTTTGTCATCGTTATCCGTCATATAAACACCTATTCGTTAAAAAAATCCAACCCCATGTCGCACGCGTCGCCGATGATCTTGTATACGTCGCCGATCATCGTCTGAAACTTATACTCCGCGGCAAAAAACGCGGTCACGTCGTTATTGAACGCGAGCACCTCGCCGAGCTTTTTCAATTTATCCATCGTCTCTTCAGCGGGTTCTTTGCCTGTCAGGTAGCCTGCCTGCGCCTCCAGCTGAAGTTTTTTATAATCGCCTAAAAGCGCTTTTGTCTTCTCGTCGGCCATCACGATTTCTTTAAGCCTGGCATACTCTTTGTAATCCTCGCTGCTTTTGATCTCTTTGGCAAGTTCATGCGCCTTGTCGTACACAAACATAGTACTCTCTCCTTTAAATATCGATAATAATAGGCAGTATCATCGGGTTGCGCTTTGTGTTGTCATACAGATAGCTCCTCAGCGCTTTTTTGATACGGTTCTTGATCGTCGTCCACTCGCTGACCTTGTTTTTCTCACATTCCTGCACGACCTCGATCACGATATTGCGCGCGCCGTCAAGCAGGTCTGTCGATTCGCGCATATAGACAAATCCGCGCGATACGATATCCGGGCCTGATATCAGCTCACCCGTCTCGGACGATATGGTGACAACGACGATGAACAACCCGTCCTGTGACAACAGCCGCCTGTCGCGCAGTACGACGTTGCCGACATCGCCGACGCCAAGCCCGTCGATGATCACAGTCCCTGAGGGTACGGTTTCGCTGAAACGCGAGAATTTTTTGCCGATCTCGATGACCTTGCCGATCTCGGGTATAAATATGTTGCTCTTTTTGATGCCGACGCTTTCGGCAAGCGCGGCGTGCCGGTAAAGATGCCTGTATTCACCGTGCACCGGTATAAAATACTTCGGTTTGACGATGGACAGCATCATCTTGAGTTCTTCTTCACACGCGTGCCCCGATACGTGTACGTCCGCCACACCTTCGTTGATGACATCCGCGCCTTTGCGATAGAGCATATTGATGACGTCAGAGACGTAACGTTCGTTTCCGGGTATCGGCGTCGCCGAAATGATGACGAGATCTCCCGGGATCATCGCCAGCTTCTTGTGCTCTCCCGCAGCCATTCTGACAAGCCCCGACATCGTCTCGCCCTGGCTGCCCGTCGTCAGTATCACGATCTTGTTCTTTTTCATCTTTTCCAGGTCTTCCGGCTCGACGAGTATATCTTCATTAAACGCCAGGTAACCAAGCTCTGTCGCGACTTTCGCGATCTTCAGCATGCTTCTTCCCGAGAGGCACACCTTTCTCCCAAAGCGTTTGGACGCCTCAAACACCTGCTGAAGCCGGTGGATGTTGGACGCGAACGTCGCAACGATGATGCGCCCTTCCGCTTTTTTGAAATAGTTCTCAAATGTCTCGCCCACCTTGCTCTCCGACATCGTAAACCCCGGCGTTTCGGCGTTGGTGCTGTCGGAGAGCAGCGCCAGCACGCCTTTTTTGCCAAGCTCCGCGAATTTACCGAGATCCATGATCTTGCCGTCGACAGGCGTATAATCGACCTTGAAATCACCCGTATGCACAATGGTGCCGGCGGGCGTATGTATCGCGTACCCGACGGCCGCGTCGATGCTGTGAGTGACTTTGACCGTTTCGACCCTGAACGTCCCCAGGTTTAATACATCGCCCGGCCTGATAATATTCAGATTGAGCCCGTCGATCTTTCTTTCGGCAAGTTTCGTCTCGATCAGCGCGAGCGACAGATCCGTTCCGTATACGGGCGCACCGATATCGGTCAGGAGATACGGCGTCGCGCCGATATGGTCTTCGTGTCCGTGCGTGATCAGCACGGCTTTGATCTTTTCTTTATTCTTTCTCAGATATGATATGTCCGGGATCACGTAGTCGACGCCGAGCATGTCTTCTCTTGGAAAGCACAGCCCGCAGTCTATCACGATCATCTCGTCTGCGTATTCAATGACGGTCATATTCTTACCCACTTCGCCGATTCCGCCAAGCGGGGTAATCCGTACAGTATTCTGTTTTGTCAAATGTATTTCCTCTCTTTCGTCTGTCCCTTATATAATAAATCATTTGCTTTTTTAAAGCAAGCGGCATAGATAAGCGTTACGGCAAAGTCTCAGCATGTTTTCATACCTTTTTTGTATCGCCTTTTTTGCCCTCCGATAATTATACCACATTTCGTCCGGGTCATAACAAGAACAAAAAAAATCCGAACATCGCCACGGTATTCGGACTTTTATTTGCGGGGTCCCCGACGATGCGCAGCGTCGTTGGAGTGGTTTGATACCTTTTTGTAATGTTTACTTTTTTAGAATACGCCTGACCATATCTGTATACTTCTGGCAAAGCTCTTCCGCAAACTCTTCGGTGTCGCCTTCGGTACGTATCACGATCCGCGGATGCGTCATATGCGGGCAGATATACCCGTATCCGCCATCCGTATCCATACGCAGCCCCTCGCTTGCATACGCATCGTCCTTGCCGTACATCGTCCTGATGACACGCCCCATATCTTCCCAGTCGCAGCCGATCTCCCTGACTCTTAAATGCTCCGGCGCGATCATCGCCGCGATCTCTTCAATCAAAATACCCGTCCTCGCCATGTGCTCCGA
>JAQTSP010000024.1 GCA_028711205.1 Eubacteriales bacterium
ATGCGCCCAGCAAAACCAGGCTGGAAGCCGCCGCCGCCTCTCCGAGCCCGAAGAATGTTGCCGGAAGCATTGCAAGCTCTGTCATAATGACATCATACACAGACGCCGCAGCAACCGAAGTACCCGGGTTGCTATTAAGTCCGTCGTTCAGGCTGACCAGCATAACGGACTTCGTGTTGTAATACGCGGCATAAAAATCTCCGGGCGCGCTGCCGGCGCTTACCGCCGCGGCCTCTGCATCAGTTGAATCCGCATTTGCATTTTGTCCGCCACAGCCCGTGAAGATGACGCAAAGCATTAATGCCGAAATCATAACAGAAATCAGTTTTTTCATTTATGATCAACCTCCATCATACCCTCTCTTTCGTAGAATCATACCTGGGTGTTAATACCTATTAATGCTATTAATTAACTATTTTATTATGCTATTGTATTGATCAAAAGTCAATAATCCTGTATCAAACATTTTGCGCTGTACTAAAAAACACTGTTGCCTTTTCGCTGATATTGTGATAATATTCACACAGATGGGCAAGAGAGGCTCTTTTGCCTGTTAAAGTTAAATAAACATGTCCTGACAATATAGACGCTTTAGTCTTCATTGGAAGGCGGTTGTTAAAAAGAACCACAAGCATCCTTATGCTTTGCTGTGTATTTGCAACCTGCCTTTCCGGGCAGGTTTTTTGATTTGAAAATAATTATTGGAGGCATTGATGATGGAAGATGGTGATACAAAACGGATCGCGGTTATCAGCGCGATACTTGAAAGCCCGGAGCGTTCCCAGAGCGAATTCAACGCATTGACCTCAAGCTTTAAAGGCATCGTAAGAGGGCGCATGGGCCTGCCTTTGCCGGATCACGGCGTCACGGTCATCGTAATCGCGCTGGTCGGAGACTTAAACGAAATCAACAGCCTGACCGGCAAGATCGGCCTTTTGCCGGGCGTACAGGTAAAAACATCGATATCCAAAAAAGAGATCTAGCGCAATATGCCAAAAAGTATATCCAGGGCATCATAATATTGAACAGAGCAATAAGCTCGGAAAGGAATTTTTAAATGAAGAAAATATTACCGGTCGTATTGGCATTGATTATGTTGATCGCTTTATTCGCGGGATGCGGACAAAACGACGTGCCGTTCAGCGACGAAAATCCGGCGTCTGTCGCGACGCTGGCGGGGCCCACAGGCATGGGCATGATACAGCTGTTTGACAACGAGGCTTACGACGTCGGCCTTTTTACAAGCCCCGACCTGATCAGCCCGAAGATCATCAACGGCGATACCGATATCGCGGCGATACCGTCCAATCTGGCGGCGGTGCTTTATAACAAAACAAAAGGCGCGATCCAGGTTGTGGCCGTCAACACGACGGGCGTGCTCTATATCCTCGAAAACGGCGATACGGTGAACAGCATTGAAGACCTTGCGGGCAAGACGATCTATGCGACCGGCCAGGGCTCTTCTCCCGAATACGTGCTGAATAAGATACTCGAAGAAAACGGGCTTGACGATGTCACTGTCGAATATATGGGGGCGCATGCGGATCTTGCAAACGCGATGGCGGCGGGCAAGGTCACGCTGGCACTGCTGCCCGAACCTTTTGTTTCCGTCGTCCTTGCCGGCAACAGCGATATCGCAGTCAAGATCGATATCAACGACGAATGGCAAAAGATATTCGGCGAAGACGCCGGCATACCGATGGGCGTCATGGTCGTGAGTTTAGCGCTGTCTGAGGATAAAGCCGCGATGGAAAAGCTGATTGCCGACTGCAGCGCGTCTGTCGACTATGTCGTGTCGGATACCAAAAGCGCGGCACAGGACATCGCGGATCAGGGCATCGTCGCATCGGCAGAGATTGCGGCATCAGCGATACCGCGGTGCGGCATTTCGTTCATCACCGGCGAGGCGTGCAAGGCGATGCTTGACGATTATTTCAAAGTGATGTTTGAAAGCAATCCGCAGTCTATCGGCGGTGCGCTTCCCGATGATGATTTTTATTATATGCCGTAGATACCATAAACACGGGCACCCCGAAAAGGCCGGATGGTTCCGGCCTTTTCTTTTTTGTTTATCATAAGCACGCATATGTAAACAGACTGTAAAAAGCTGACATGCCCCTTCCTGTTCATTGACTTTTTGAAGCCTTTGCTATAGAATGGGCGTGTATATTTGGACGCGATGTATGCGTTTGATTGCAAGGAGGAATACAATTTGAAGAAACATATTTCGATATTTATTATAGCAGTATTGGTGCTGTCCCTCTTTTCTGGCCTAGGCACCGTCGCACTTGCGGCAGGTGAGGTCGATTTGTCGATGGATCCGGGTACAGTTGAAGCCATAGAGGGCGAGACAATCAATTTATCGGCGACCGTTTATAATGATTTCGGTGAAGCACTGTCCGATTACCAGGTTAAACTTGGAACCACGACAACATTTGGTGGGGGCGCGCCTCTTGCAATAGGCGATTCTGGCGAAATACCCGTCAGCTTTACAGCAACATCAGAAATGATCGGCACGTACTTAACTTTTTCGGTTGAATATAAAACAGCATCTAATCCGTCCTGGACAGCAGGCAATCTGGCCACTGTCAGAGTTGACAAAAAAGAGCTCACTGTTCAACTTGACGCAACAGCTTCGGTCAGCCAGGATCTTGTCGATGTCGGCGACAAAGTCAAGTTCACATTTAAACTTGAAAATAACGGCGAGGCAACGCTGCAGAATATCGTCGTCAAGGCAACCGGCCTCAACAGCGGCGGCGCTTTGAACAACGAGCCCATTACACTCACGGCAGGCCAAGACGCGACTGTCACCTATGACCATACGGTCACCGGCGCGATCACCGTCACCCCGACCATATCGTATTCGGTGGACGGCGTCGCCCAAACACCAAAAGCGCTTTCCGATATCGCTATCACTATCGTGTCCCGATACGTCGAAGCAGTACTGACCGTAGACAACAAGACTCCGGACGTCGATGAAGAAGTGACCTTTACGCTGACGATCAAAAATGACGGCACTGTACCGTATACCAATCTGGCTGTGACTTATAACGGTGTGGATATAGGCTTCCCAACCACAAAATTGAATCCCGGCGACGAAAAATCAGAAGTATATACGATGTCTTTCCAGAAAACAACCGAAGTAAAATTTCTTATTTCTTTAGTAGATCATGAGAACGCAACAAAATCGGTCTGGTCAAACCCTGTAGACATCGAGCTTCCCGTCGACCAGGACGTATTAAGGGAAAGCGTAGACCTGACCATCACTGCGGATGTCGAAAATCTGCCTTCTGCCGGAACGGTCAATTTTAAGGGAAAAATCTATAATGCGTCTGAATATCTGCTGAGCAATGTCGAGGTGAATGAGACCGTTCTTGAAAATGTGTTTGGGCCGGTATCCATGGCGTCAAAAGATGAAGAAGAATTTAGCTTTCAGGCGAACATCAATGAAACAACGACCTACAGCTTTGTTTTGACATTTGAAGACAAGGACGGCGTAACGTATACGATAGAAGCCGAGCCGATCACAGTCACGATCACTGCCGCGGATGAAGAAACGGACTTTGACAATGCGGCCGATGTCGAGCTGACACCTGAGGAGGGCTCTGGTTCGAACAGCACAAAACTGCTTATCATTCTCGGCGTTGTGCTTTTCGTACTGATCATCGGCGTCGGCGTCACGCTGCTCGTTCTTTGGAAAAAAGGCAAAAGGCCCAATAAAATGTCTTCGTCAAAATTGGTCGGCAGAAATAAAAAAGCGCCTGCCGCAAAGAAAACCGGCATGAAAAAGAAATCCTCAAGCTCAAAGAGTTACAAGGACAGAAACAATTTCTGATCAAAAACTTTTAAACAGGCGGCGCATGATTCTATACGCCGCCTGTTTTATTGCTTAAAAACAACGTTGCGCGCGCCGCAGAAAGCATAAATATACAATCCTTATACATATGCTGTGATGCCCGGGTTATCCACCAATACCTGTGGATAACCTGCGATAAACGGTGGATAACCCCCATTTGTGTGCCGTTTTTATCCAAGTTTACATAACCTTAACACGCACAACATATGGGCTTTCTGCATAATATGCCATGGATATTTTGTAATGCGCAGACACGCCGGTGATGGCACGAGAACGTCAAAACACCTATCAACGCGGCCTTGCCGTTATCTCAGGTGTGGATAACCTGGCCGAATATTTCCCGCACACAAAAAAGAGACGCCTGACAGCGTCTCTTTTTAACCGGTAAATTTATTGTATTTCTATATACGCCGCATAAACATACGCGGCAGACGTTTGATACCTGATCTTATGCCAGCCGTTGCCCGTCTCCAGGATCTCGACCACGTCGTCTCTCTCAAGCCGGCCAAGTATCGTGGCCGACGTGGACGCCCCGCTTCTGACATTCAGCACGCTTGACGTTACCTTTCCGTATGTCCCTGACATGATCTTCAAATATCTGGCGTACATATAGCCTTCCCGTCCGCCGTATTTGACTTTATACCATGTGCTTCCCTGCTCCAGCACCTGCACGATATCGCCTCTTTGAAGCTTATCGATGACCGCAGACGTCAAGCTCGGCGCCTGTCTGAAGTTCAGCACACCGGCATTAACGCTTGCATAAACAGCGGCGCTTTGGCTGCCCGATCCGTCTATGCTGACGTAATCCGCATGGACATACGCCGCGGTACCATTGTACAGTATTTTGTGCCAATCACCGGTATAATTCAACGCGATGATATCCACGCTGTCACCCTTTTTAAAACTGCCGAGTATCGTGTATGATGTGCCGGGGCCGCTTCTGATGTTGAGCACAGACGACGTGATCACGCCTGTGGCCTGTACGCTCTCCGCGCCGGAAAGCGTGATATAATCCGCGTAAACGTATGCCGTCTGATTATCGTACCAGATCTTGTGCCATTTGCCGGTATCATTCGCCGTGATGATATTGACACTGTCGCCTTTTGCAAATCTGCCCAGTATCGTATATGTTGTGCCGGGGCCGCTTCTGATGTTGAGCGTATTCGCCGATACCGTTCCTGTCACCGTGATCTCCGGCGTATCCGAAAGCGCCACATAATCGGCATAGACATACGCCACCTGTCCGTTAAACCATATCTGATGCCAGTCCCCGGTATAATCCGCCTTGATGATATCCACGCTGTCGCCTTTTGCAAAGCTGTCGATCTTGGTATACGACGTGCCGGGGCCGCTTCTGATATTGAGCACATTGACCCGAACCATACCTGTCTTTGTGATCTCCGGCGCCGTGGGCGTGGCTGTGGGCGTGGCTGTGGGCGTGGCTGTGGGCGTGGCTGTGGGCGTGGCTGTGGGCGTGGCCGTGGCCGTGGCTGTGGGCGTGGCCGTGGCCGTGGCTGTGGGCGTGGTGTCAAGCTGTACATAATACGCGTAGATATACGCGTCTATACCGCCATAATCGATTCGGTGCCATCCCGAAACCGCGTTTGGCTCCGTCACCGTGATTCTGTCGCCCAAAAAAGCTTTGCCGATCGACGGATAGTCCGTATTCGGCGTGCTTCTGACATTGACGTAGTAGTTGCAGTGGCATATGACCGCATTGGTCGTGTCCACACCGGCCGGGGCTTCGCCAAGATCCGGCGGAGATATGTTCAGCGCTTCAAAATATGTATTCGGGTAATAGAAAGAGAGTATCTGCTTATATGTTTGTCCGGCTTTCGCCCGTGTCTGCGCGCCTCTCTGGCTCATACCCACGCCGTGCCCGTACCGTCTGTGGTATATGCTCCATGCCGAGTCCGTTTCGACGACGACAAAAAGCCTGAGGCTCGCATTGTTGAACGCACGATAGACGCCGTCCGTATCATCAAATGCGTGCATATCTATCGTCAAATCAACCGTGACCTCTTCCCTGATCTGCGTCTCGCCCGTTGCCTGCTGCTCCTCGGCCGTGGCGTTTCTGTACGCAAGCACGGTCATATTGATATCCGCCTCCGTATAACACACGCAAATGTTGTTGCCGCAATAGTCTTTCACATAATGATTGCCCTCATACGTATGCGGCACGATACTGTTGATGCCGATAATCTCGATATTGCTCGTCAAGGTCGCGATATATCCTTTTGCCGCCACAGCCGGCAGCGCGGAAACCTTCAGGTACCTCTTCGCATTCGCGCTCTCGCTTCCCGACCCTGAAATCATCGACCCGCTGTTCGAATACTGGTACGCGATATCGTCGGAATCCGTGATCGTTTTCGGGAAAATAAGGACTTCCTGTATGCTCCACGTGTTTTGGGTATCGTACGGGTCTTCCTGTATAACATGGTACGGTTTCAGCGTCGCGCTTGCCGACCACAGATGCTGCGGTATATCGACATATCCGCCGTTGGACGCCGTATAATAAGTCTGCGCCAGCTCTCCCTGGCATTTGAGCACCATCTTTGCCGTCTCGTTCACGGCCTGTATGGCGTTCGTGCAGGACGCGTTGTATCCCTTATAGACCTGATTGGAAGCCGTGTCCACCACATCATAGCTGCCGCTGCCGTTCATGTACCTTGCGGCATACGTCCTTGCCGCGACCGCCTGCGCTTTCAGCGCCTCGATCGGCCACGTATTGCTCATCTCATGGGGCACGACGCCATATAGGTAGTATTCCAGGTAAACATGGTCGATGACGTCGATATGGCTTCCGTCAAGCTTGAATTGCACATCGCCAAGATAGGTATTTGTACCGTACGTTGTCGTTCTTATCGTCGCATAATTATATTCGCCCGATATCGGCGCGTATTCGATGACTTTTATACCTGCGCCCGAACAAATAAGCGTACTGCCGGCGTACAGCCTCAGCACGCTTCCGTCCACTTTGACCTTATATGAACCTGTCGAAAGGCTGATATCCGGGTCCGTTTCAATGCCGTAATGGCCGTAAAGAGAAAAATCTAACTCTGCCGGCGTACCGACAGAAAGTTTGATGCGGATAATCGATTCGTCGGTGGCTTTTGACGGTTCCGAATAGACCCCAATAATGGCAGTAATGAGTGTGATGACAATGAGCATCGTGAGTATATATTTCAATACTCTTTTTACTGCTTTGTTCAACCCCCGTTTCACCTCACCTATGATTCTTCAGTCCGTCTATATTATCTATCGGCATACAAAGGGGAAGCTTGATTGCAGGAACTCCGGCAGTCTGTCATTTCAAATACGATGCCACCATCGCGGTGATAAACGCAACGACGATCACAATGACCAATATTCTGACCAATACTTTTTTCATTGATTTGTTCAAATTAGCCCTCACATGCCATTTTGTTAATGACATAATCCCCCAGTATCTTTTAGTATTGTATATGTTCAACAAATATTCGTCAATTTCCTGCAAACAAACATTTGGAAATTAATTGAATTGAAATAATAGCGCAATATTTTCGTAACTTTTTTTGACCATATGCGCAGTATCAAACGGTAAAGTATTGATTGTTAATACAAAAACTAAGCCGGATTGCCTATAAAAAAATCCCGATGCGGGATAAGGCCGGCCGGCCTAACAGCCCCCGGCCTTAAAATGTGTGCATGAAGACATGTTTCAAACGTTCAAAAATGGGTTATATAGTTTTAGGATGTGCTCATAAAGAAGCAGCACAAACAGGAATTAATAATTCTCCTTTATAACCACCCCAACGCGCTATGCGTCGCCGGGGACCCCGTAAATCAGAAAGCCCCTTTGCATGGTTATCATGTCAAAGGGGCTTTTAAGTCTCTCATCCGTCGATTATTTTGGTCACCATCACCGTCATATCGTCGGCCGGCGTATGATCGCCCAGCGCTTTGCCGAGTATGGCGTCGGCCGTTTCCTGCGCGTTTTCTTTGGGAATGTCGCTAAACCACTCATCGGCGTCCTTGTTGACGGTATCCGCGACGCCGTCGCTCATCATCACGATCATATCACCGGCGACAAGGTTTTTGTGTGAGCTGAGCGGCGCCACTTCGTCCAGTATGCCGATCGGCAAAGACCCGGGCGTGATCGTCGTCACGCCGCCGCCAAGGATATACGAGCATTCCGCCCCGATCTTGGTAAACTTCGCACTGCCTGTCTTAAGATCCAGCATGCACAGGTCGACCGTTGAGAAGACATCCTCGTTGCCTTTGAGTATCAGCAGCCTGTTGATCGTATCGAATATGATGCTGTCATTGAACCCCGCCTGATAGAAATTCTCTATCAGCGACACGGCGGCGGCGCTTTCGCTTCTCGCGCTTTCGCCGCTGCCCATGCCGTCGCAAAGCATCAGCATGTACCGGCCGTCCCGAAGGCCCTGAAAGGAATGGCTGTCGCCCGACACCTCATGTTTCGCGGCCATCGCGATGCCGGTCAGCACGCCGAATTTTCTTGCCTGCTCGAACCTGAGCGTGCAAAATTTGTTCTGGCTGCAAGCCGTATCTCTGACCCTTTTCATCCTGACGCCGCAGGCACGGCTCACCGCTTTTTCAACGCCTGGCCAGCAATGATATGCCCCGCCGCAGTTTTTGACCTTGAGCCCGACAGAGATGCCGCCGCCGGCAGCGCTTTCCGCACATACTTCTCTTGCGTATATGCCCGCCGCGTCAAGCGAAACCGTGATTCGTTGCTCGACGGCCTCGAGAAACTGAAACCCCGTATCCATCTCACGGCCGATATCCCGGACCACCCGGGCGACACCTTTGAGCTGTTTGCCCGTTACGAGCCGTGATTCGTCGATCTTTTTTTGCCACTTCGCGTTAAGGAGGTATGCGCCAAAAACACTCTCCGCCGTGCTTAATATACCCTTGATATTAAAACATTTTTTTGCAAAAGCCTCTTCGACATGCTGTTCTTCAAGGGCGCCGTTTTTCTCGTATATCGAAAACAGCCTGCAAAAAACATTATAAGTGCCCATAAAATCGTTGTCCCAGCAGCTTTTTTTAAAAACACAGTCCTTGCACGTGGTCTCCGCAACAACCGAAAGCGCGCCTGTGATACTCACGTTCGTTTGCATCTTTTCCGCCGCTTCTTTTGAAAACATCTCACCCGTCTGCAAAAACACCTCGGATACCTCTTTGAGCCTGCCCACGGTGAGCTCTTTGAACCTCTCTGAATGAAGCGCGTATTCATACTCCCGCCTTGTCTGCACGTCAAAATATCTTCCGGCGAACATGAGTATCTTCTTTGGCAAAGCGATAAACAGCAAAGCGGCAACGGCCACCTCTATCAGCACAAGATACCATACGGCGGTATTAAAAAAAGCGATGATAAACAGCAGATTGATAAGTATATACCCGATCGCTGTACCGCCTTTTTTCAGCTTTCTGATCGTTCCCGCCACCATGCCGGAAATACCCAGCATTCCGATACACGTCACCTCGGCCGATATGCCAAGGCACAGAGCCATGCCAAGCGCAAGCCCTACCCCTGCGCCCAGCGCGGCTCCTCCTGTATATGCGACTGACAATACGAGAAACAACGCGATAATATTGGCGATATAGACGCCGTATATATTGACCGGGCCAAATATGCAAACGATGATCAGCGCGCCAAGCGCAAGGCATATCGTTTCCTCCGTCGAAAACACGCTGCGTTTTTTCCGCGTCATCAGTATCTGCAGCAAAGTACAGAGTACATAGATCATGATGAGCGCGATCAGGCATTCCAGCACGGCCATCATAAGCGTATATATATCCTGCGTTTTAAATATGACCGCGCCGGCCGCGTATGCGCATACGGCGGATAAAAGCGCCACCCATCTTTTCATTTTTCTGGCACCCATCAGCAGCAGTTCGGTGCATAAGATGAGCGTAACGGTCACGATGTAAAGCGTGCTTTCGGGGACGAGCAGCGATCCGAGGCACACGCCGGCCGCGGCAAGCAAGGCCTCCTGCCGTTTTGCAAGAAAACAGGCCGCCACAAACGCCGTGCCAAACGGGCTGATACTTGAAAGAAGCTGTATCCGCGCAAGCAAAAAACCGGCGGCGATAAATAAAACGCCGCCAAGTATCTTTTTTACAAGAACTTCGTAGCGGCCATGAACCTGTGTTGCGCCCATCGACATATCAATCACTCCAATTATTTATGTTGCATTTCCTATTATATCGGGGCGTTTTTATAAACATTGTCGCATTGCGCCATGCGCCGATAGATAATTTGCCGATACCCACCAAAAAAAATTGTTTTGTATGACTATTTTTTGTGCTTTTTGCGTAGAATAGTAAGTTAGGCTTTTCGGCTGCTGGAAGGTATGAACGGCCATCCGCTTGGCCAGAACCGCATTATTACATTTCCGGATAAATAAAGGATTTACTGAACTTTCAAATTATTATATAATGTTTTTGGCTAAAGCCTCGCTTTTGACAAATATGCATGCCTTTGATAGGATATCATAAAAATATTATCAGAAAATAATTAAATTTGAAAAGGAGATATATATGTTCACAATTGAAATAGTCAGAGGACGTGAAATCTTAGATTCCAGAGGAAACCCCACCGTTGAGGTCGAGGTCGGTTTGGCCGGCGGCGCGATTGGCCGTGCGGCCGTTCCCTCCGGCGCTTCCACCGGCGCGTTTGAAGCCGTCGAGCTTCGCGACGGCGATAAAACCCGTTATTTAGGGAAGGGCGTTACGAAAGCGGTGGAAAACGTCAACACCTTGATCGCCGAACGGATCGAAGGCATGTGGGCGCTCGATCAGGTGGCGGTCGACCAGGCCATGATCGATCTTGACGGCACCGAAAACAAAGCGGTGCTTGGCGCCAACGCGATTCTCGGCGTCTCGATGGCGGTCGCAAAGGCAGCCGCGCTGCAGGCGGATGTGCCGCTCTACAAATACTTAGGCGGCATCAACGCCAAAACGCTGCCGGTGCCGATGATGAACATCTTAAACGGCGGCAAGCACGCCGACAACAGCGTCAACATACAGGAATTCATGATCATGCCGGTCGGCGCGGACAGCTTTTCCCAGTGCCTTCGTATGAGCGCCGAGGTTTTCCACAGTCTGAAAAAAGTGCTGCAGAGCAAAGGATACAGCACGGCCGTCGGCGACGAGGGCGGCTTCGCGCCCAATCTGAAGACGGATGAGGAGGCGCTGCAGCTGATCGTCGAGGCGATCGGCGCCGCCGGTTACGTATCCGGCAAAGACTTTATGATCGCGATGGACCCTGCGGCAACAGAAATGTATGAGGAAGCCAAAGCCAAAGGCGAAGAAGGCAAGTATTATTTCTGGAAGAGCGGCATCATGATGACCAAACAGGAGCTTGTTAATTACTGGAAAGGCCTGTGCGACAAATACCCTGTGATCTCGCTCGAAGACGGCGTCGCGGAGGAAGACTGGGAAACATGGAAGATGCTGACCGACGCGCTTGGAGACAGAGTCCAGCTGGTCGGCGACGATCTTTTTGTGACGAACACCAAACGGCTGAAAAAGGGTCTCGACATGGGCGTATGCAACGCGATACTGATCAAGGTCAACCAGATCGGCACACTGACCGAGACATTCGACGCAATACAGATGGCCAACCGCGCAGGGTACACGGCCGTCGTTTCGCACCGCAGCGGCGAGACCGAGGACGTGACCATCGCCGATATCGTCGTGGCCATGAACGCCGGGCAGATCAAGACAGGTGCTCCCAGCCGTACCGACCGTGTCGCAAAATATAACCAGCTGCTTCGCATTGAAGAAGAATTGGGCGGCCAGGCCGAATATCCCGGCCTTAACGCATGGTTTAATTTGAAAAAATAATGATTTGGAAACAACAAACATAAATGATGCGCGCTGATAAATGCGTCCGGTTGGATAATCAACCGGACGCATAATTAACTTGCGGTCATATGAAAAAATCCTGCGCTCATACAGCCGCGCTGTATTGGCTTTTATGATTTAGAACGTAGCAATCAGTTTTTCGATAGCGGCAACCGCGTCCTCTTCATCCTTGCCGTCCGCAAAGACATATATCTTTTCTCCCTGTTTAACGCCCAGAGACAGCACACCCATGATGCTCTTCGCGTTGATCTTTTTGTTGCCTTTTTCCACGAGTATCTGTGATGCGAACCGGCCTGCAACCTGAACAAACATGGCCGCTCTGCTGGCCCTTAGTCCGTCCGCATTCGTGATGGTAAGTTCTTTTGCCTGCATGATACTACCCCCTTGTAGTTTTCAATTGTTCTGCGATACTGTTGATTCTTCTCAACTTATGGTTGACACCCGATTTTGAAGCGGCCCCGAGCAGTTCCACAAGCTCTTCAAGCGATGCTTCAGGGTTGCTCAGTCTTGCCTCCGCCACTTCGCGAAGGCCGGGAGCCAGTTTGTCGAGCCCCATATGGTTTCGTATGTATTCGATGCTTTCCTGTTGTTTGACGGATGCGTTGACAGTTTTGGAGAGGTTCCCCGTTTCACAGTTGACCTTTCTGTTAACGCTGTTGCGCACGCTCTTCATGATGCGAATATTCTCGATATTGAGAATAGACGAATGGGCGCCCATCATGGTGAGGAGCGTCACAATCGCGTCACCTTCTTTGAGGTATACCACAAAACTTTTATTGCGCGGTATCATTTTTGCCGGACACCCGAGTTCCTTTATTATATTCAACAAACCGAACGCAAATTCCTTTTGATTGCAAACAAATTCCATATGATATCGCCTCTCGGGATTCGTGATCGACCCGCCGCCAAGAAAAGCGCCCCGGGCAAAAGCGATCTTGCAGCATTGCCCCGAAAGAAACGATGCATCCGTGCCAAAGCTGATACCCTCTTCTCCGATCAGCCGGGTGTCAAGCGCCACCATGCGCGCGCTGGCGGCGTCGATAGCAAGAGAATAGATATGGTTGTGCTTGAGTTGGTTTGTGTGCATCTCGGTTTTGGTATGCACGCCGTACAGGCTTTTAACCAGCAGAAAAGCGCGCCTTGCCACGGCGGCGTTCTCCGTGTCGATCCTGAGCGTGAACGCGCCGCCGGATATGCTGATCGATCCGGCCGTATGGATCATTGCGCTGAGCTCGGAAAGCTCGCAGCATTCGCCCGTGAGTTCTGTTCTGCAAAGCTCTCCCTTTGCGGTCGAAGAAAATGACATATGCCCTCCGCTCATTAAGGATCGCGCCTTAGGTCCCGGTGCTCAATGGTCACCCTGTGCCCCTGAGACATGAATATCTTGTAAAGCTCTTCCGCCACAACCACGCTCCTGTGCATACCGCCCGTACACCCGATCGCGATAATCAGCTGTTTTTTATCCTGCTCAAGATAGTACGGCGCCACATAGTTGACGAGCTCGTTGATCTTATCGATGAATATCCGCGCTCTTGGGAACGACAGCACGAACTCTTTGACATTCTGTTCCTCGCCCGTGTGTTCCCGGAGCTCCTCCTGATAAAACGGATTCGGCAGAAACCGCATATCAAAAACCATGTCCGCGTCGATCGGTATGCCGCGTTTGTATCCGAAAGTCGTGACGGTGATCAGTATGCCCTTGTCGCTGTCCTCGTTAAAAAGCCTGTCCATCGCCTCGCCAAGTTTTTTCAGCGAATACGTTGTGGTGTCGATCGTATTGTTGGCAAGGTCTTTGATGCGCCGCAGCTTTCCGCGCTCAAGCGTGATGCCGGTCGTGATCTTGCCGTCGTGAGAGAGCGGATGCATGCGCCTTGTCTCTTTAAACCGCTTGACAAGCGCCTCGTCGCTCGCGTCAAGATAAAGTATGGAAAGCTCGATCTCCATCATTTCTTTCAGCCGCTTGATCGCGGCATAGATATCGTCAAACATGTCGCCCATGCGCATATCGACAACGGTCGCCGCCTTGACGATATCATCGTTATGAAGGCAGATTTTTGCAAATTCGGGTATCAGCTTGGGCGGCAGGTTGTCCACACAGAAATACCCCATGTCTTCCAGCCTTTTAAGGGCCTGAGACCGTCCGGCGCCTGATAACCCTGTAACAATGATGAACTTCATATCAATCCTCCGTGATGTTGACGATTTGACTGCCTGTTAACCCTGCCTTCAAGGCAAGCGCGATCGCATGCGGCGCTTCACCGACATCCTCCGGATGGTGCGCGTCGCTCGAGATCACGAATTTTGCGCCCGCCGACGCAGCTTCATGTATGTTCTCCGCGCTCAGGTCCGCATGCTTTTCATTGACCTCGAAAAGCGTGCCATAGTCCGCGCACGCCATAGCCAGCATGCGATAATCGACAGGCACACCGTAACCCGGGTGAGATACGATATCGATAAGCCCCGTCTGTATCGCCAGTATATACGCCTTTGTGACCTCGTTTACGCGCCTGTGCCCTGTGAAAAAACGCCATGCGGATGTTATATCCTTGTACACCGCTCCTTTGTGGTATCCCAATATCACGGTATCGAATTGATATCCCTCCGGCATGTCGAAGCTGCCGTCAAACCCCGTCAGGTTAAGTTCGATACCCGATTTGATGTCGATGCGGTCCGCATATGCTTTCTTCGCGTCGTCTATACACGACATATAATACCCAAATCGCTTATTCTTAACGCCGTAGAAAAAATGCGATACCGAATGGTCGGTAATACCCACGGACTCAAGCCCTTTTGCTATCGCCGCTTCCGCATTGTCTTTGACGCTGCCCATGCCGTGGCTGTGCACGGTATGCGTATGGTAATCTGCTTTGAGTCTCATCTTTCACCTATGATTTTGACTTCCGGCTCCAACATTACGCTGCTGTTTTGCAGCACGCGCCGCTGCACCTCAACGATCAGCGCGATGATGTCCTCGGGCGTCGCACCGCCTCTGTTGACGATAAACCCCGCGTGCTTTTCGGACACCTGAGCGCCGCCGATGCCAAAGCCTTTCAACCCCGCCTGTTCGATCAGCGCGCCGGCGTAGTGCCCTTCGGGGCGTTTGAACGTACTGCCCGCGCTCGGGTACTCGAGCGGCTGCTTTTCCCGCCTTTTCCCGTTCAGCTCAGAGAGCCGCTTTTTGCTCTTTTCCGCGTCGCATTTTTTAAGCCGGAGTACAGCGCCCGTCACGATCAGCGGCTTTTCGCTCAAAACGCTTTTTCTGTATCCGAAACCCATCTCGTCATGCCCCAGCATCGCCGCACCATCTTTGGATACGAGATAGACTTCCTGCACAAACCCGCCGATCTCGCCGCCGTAAGCGCCCGCGTTCATCGTGACCGCGCCGCCAAGCGTACCCGGTATACCGCCCAGGAACTCGATGCCGCCCAGCGAATGGCTCGCCGCTTCCCTGACAAGCGCCGCAAGCGGCGTACCGCTCTTGACGCTCACACAGTCGCCGTCGAACACCATGCCCGAGAAATTATCCGCAAGCTTCAAGACAACGCCGCGTATCCCCTTGCTCGTCACCAGCAGGTTCGTCCCTTTTCCCATCACGGACAAAGGCGCGCCGAAACTATCCGCGATTATCACAGCGTGCATGATCTCTTTGTTACTTTTGGGCACAACCATGACGTCCGCGTCTCCGCCGACTTTAAACGACGTATGGTCCGCCATGCTTTCTCTGACTCTGACGTCTTCAATTGCCTCGGACAGCGCCTTTGAAACCGCGTTAATGTTCATATATCTCAACCGTTCTCCGCTTTATTGATCCAGTACGGAACACTCCGCCCCGTCATTTAAAATATATTTCTTTTCACCGTTTCCGCCTGATACCATCAGTTTACAACACAGCAAGCGATTTCACAACTTTTTTGGAGACCCAGGCTACGCTTATTGGCTCTCGTCATCCGCTTCAAAATAATCCACGACGGCCTGTGCCGAGCGGATGTCCATACCCGGTACGCTGACGATGTCATCGAAATCGGCCGCTTTGATATCGCCCACCGTTTCGAATTGCCTGAGCAGCGCCTTCGCCCGCGCCGGCCCGACATGCGGTATCTTTAAAAGCGCCGAATCCTCCACCTTATTCAGCCGAAGGCCGCGGTGATATGTGACCGCGAACCGGTGTGCCTCGTCGCGTATCCGCGTCAGCAGTTTTAACGCATTGCTCTCCTTGCCGAGTAAGAGAGACGCGCTTTGCCCCACCACGAACACCTCTTCCTCACGCTTGGCAAGGCTGATCAGCGGCAGTTCCTCGAGACCAAGAGACAAAAGCGCGTCGTACGCAGCCGAGAGCTGGCCTTTGCCGCCGTCCACGATGACCAGCGACGGCAGTTTATCAAACCCCTCGGCGTGCTGCAGCGCCCTCTTAAACCGCCGTGTCAGCACCTCGTTCATCGATGCAAAATCGTCGGCGCCTTCGACCGTCTTGATCTTGAAACGGCGGTACTCTTTTTTATCCGGCTTTCCGCCGCAGAAAACAACCATCGACGCGACAGAATCGGTGCCCTGCGTGTTTGAGATATCGTAGCATTCCATGCGGCCAATATCGCTTTTCAGACCAAGCGCCTGTTTGAGCTCGATCAGCGCACCCTCTGTCTGCTCGTATTCCCGCTTGATCCTGTAAATCCGCCGCGTCATCGCCTCCCTCGCGTTCGAGAGCGCCATGTCCACAAGCTTTTTGTTCGCGCCCTTTTCGG
>JAQTSP010000216.1 GCA_028711205.1 Eubacteriales bacterium
GGCATAGCGAGAGGATATAGATACGGGTATGGCGGAAACAAAACCAAGCAATTTTATAGAAGAGATCATCGAGGACGACTTGACATCGGGGCGTGTCGGCCATGTGCTGACGCGGTTTCCTCCCGAACCCAACGGTTATCTTCATATCGGGCACGCCAAATCGATCGCTTTAAACTTCGGCACCGCGATCAAATACGGCGGGCAGTGCAATTTGAGATATGACGATACCAACCCCGTTAAAGAGGACGACGAATACATCAAGAGCATATACCGCGATGTGACTTGGCTCGGGTTTACACCCGCCGCTGTGCTGTATGCGTCCGATTATTTTGACTACATGTTCACGTGCGCGCTGCTGCTGATCGGCAAGGGGCTGGCCTATGTCTGTGACCTTGACGCGGACCAGATACGGCAGTACCGCGGCACGCTGACAGAGCCGGGGCGTGAAAGCCCGTACCGCGGCAGAAGCGTGGAAGAAAACAGAAAACTGTTTTTTGAGATGAAAGACGGCAGATACAAAGACGGCGAGAAGGTGCTGCGGGCGAAAATCGATATGGCAAGCCCGAACCTCAACATGCGCGATCCTGTTCTTTACCGCATACTGCACGCGGCGCACCACAGGACGGGCGACGACTGGTGCATCTACCCGATGTACGACTTTGCGCATCCTTTGGAAGACGCTTATGAAAAGATCACGCACAGCATCTGCACGCTCGAGTTTGAGGACCACCGCCCGCTTTACGACTGGGTCGTCGACAACTGCGCATGCGACCCCGCGCCGCATCAGTATGAGTTCGCACGGCTCAATCTGACACAGACGATCATGAGCAAGCGGTATCTGAAAAAGCTTGTCGACGAAGGCATCGTATCGGGATGGGACGACCCGCGGATGCCCACGATATCCGGCCTTAGGCGGCGCGGTTACACACCGGAGGCGATTCGCGATTTCTGCGAGAGAATCGGCGTCGCGAAAAGCAACAGCGAGGTCGATATTGCGCTTCTCGAGCACTGCGTCAGAGAGCATTTAAACGACACGGCGCCGCGGCGCATGGCTGTTCTCGAGCCGTTGAAGGTCGTCATAGAGAATTATGAAAAGAGCGGCGAAACGCTGCAGTCGGAAAACATGCCGAAAGACGAAGCGGCAGGAACAAGAGACGTTTCGTTCTCGCGCGCAATATATATCGAGCGCGCCGATTTCATGGAAAACCCGCCGGGCAAATTTTTTCGCCTTGCGCCGGGAAAAGAGGTCAGGCTGAAAAACGCGTATATCATCAAATGCGAAAATGTCATCAAGGATGGCAGCGGCAACGTCACCGAGCTTCGGTGCAGCTACGACCCGGACAGCAAATCGGGCGGCCCGACAGCCGGGCGCAAAGTAAAAGGTACGCTGCACTGGGTCGATGCCGAAACCGCCGTGCCGTGCGAAGTCAGGAGCTACGATTATCTGCTGACGGAAGATACAAACGGCGATTTCATGGACAGGCTGAACATTGATTCTATTGAAACCTTTCCGGACGCGCTGATCGAGAAAGCGGGCGCCGCTGCGTCTCATGGCGAGCGGTTCCAGTTTGTCCGTCAGGGTTATTTCTGCGTGGACAAAGACAGCGCGGAGCGCCTTGTGTTCAACCGTATCGTGGGCCTCAAAGACAGCTTTTCAAAAACACTGGACATATAGCCTATGGATATCAGCATTTTTGAGTTGTTCTTCTTCGTGTTCATCGCGTGCGCGTGGCCGATATCGATTGCGCGCATGATAAAGAACAAAAGCACAAAAGGCAAAAGCCTGATATTCCTGTGTATCATACTGATAGGCTATGCTTTCGGCATCGTCCATAAGTATTTGTACGATCTCGATGCTGTCGTCTTTTTCTATTTTTTGAACTTTATACTGGTATTGGGAGACATCATTGTCTTCTTGTATACGAAAAACAAATATGAGAAGGGGGCGGCCTAGTGGATTTTAGCGTGTTCGAAGCGCTGATGCTCGTCTGTTTCGGTGTCTCCTGGCCTTTTGCTCTTGTGCGCTCTTACAGGGCACGCTCGTCAAAAGGCAAGAGCCTGCCCTTTCTTATATTCATCGACCTGGCTTATTTGTCGGGCGTACTGCACAAGGTCGTCGTCGACTTCGACCTCGTGCTGATACTCTACATCGCGAACTTTGTGATGGTCAGCGCAGATATTCTGCTGTATGTGCGCAATACCAGGCTTGATCAAAAAACGTTTGGGAAGGAGAAATCCTTAAATACGCGTGAGGATTTAGATATCATATGAAACAGGTCAGAACCAGGTTTGCGCCCAGTCCCACAGGTTACCTTCATATCGGCGGCCTCCGTACCGCGCTGTACGCCTGGCTGTACGCCAGAAAAAACGGCGGCGCGTTCATACTGCGCATCGAAGACACTGACATCCAAAGAGAAGTGGCGGGCGCGAAAGATGTGATCTACGCCACACTCAAACAAACGGGGCTTGATTATGACGAGGGCCCGGACGTCGGCGGAGATTTCGGGCCGTACATACAAAGCGAGCGTATGGGCCTGTACAAACAGCACGCCGAAAAGCTGATAGCTCTGGGCGCCGCCTACCGCTGTTTCTGCACCAAAGAGCGCCTCGCGGACGAGCGCGCAAGGTCCGAGGCCAGAGGCGAAACGTATACATACGACAAACACTGCCTCAATCTTTCCAAAGAAGAGATACAAAAAAATCTTGGCGCGGGCCTGCCGTATGTGATCCGTCAGAACATACCGCAAGAGGGCGACACGACCTATACCGACATGGTGTTCGGCGACATCACCGTGCCCAACGCGGACCTCGACGACAACGTTCTCTTAAAAACGGACGGTATGCCCACATACAACCTCGCCAACGTCGTGGACGATCATCTGATGGGCATCACGCATGTGATTCGCGGGGCCGAGTATCTCAGCTCAACACCCAAATACAATCATCTGTACCGCGCGTTTGGCTGGGACATACCGGCGTACATCCATCTGCCCGTCGTGATGAAGGACAAGCAGCGCAAGCTCTCTAAAAGGCACGGCGACGCGTCTTTTGATGATTATATAGGCAAGGGATATCTGAAAGAAGCGCTGATCAACTATATCGCGCTCCTCGGGTGGAGCCCGGGCAACGATCAGGAAATATTTACGCTTGATGAGCTGACACAAGCGTTCAGCCTCGAAGGCCTCTCAAAATCGCCCGCGATTTTCGATACCGACAAGCTGACGTGGATGAACGCGCAATACATCCGCGCGCTCTCAAGCGAAGGGTTCATCGACAGGGCGATGCCGTATTTCAAGCAGTGCGGCGCCGACAAGTTCGATATGCGGCTCATTGCAGAGCTGATACAGCCGCGGCTTGAGAGGCTGGCCGAGATACCTGAAAAACTGATGTTTCTGACAGCGATGCCGGATTTTGATAAAGCGCTTTATTTCCACAAACGCATGAATACAGACGCTGCCGCCGCCCTGCCCGTGCTCAGGGACTCGAGAGCGCTCCTGCAGCAGCAAACCGACTACGCCGTAGAGCCGCTCAAAGAGGCGCTTGCCGGCCTTGTGGAAAAGCTTGGGCTGAAGAACGGTCAGCTTTTGTGGCCGCTGCGCATCGCGATTACCGGCACGGCCGTCACGCCGGGCGGCGCTGTTGAAACCGCGTATCCCCTTGGAAAAGAAGAAACGCTTCGGCGGCTCGATAAAAGCATCGGTATGCTGGAGAAATAGTCTACTGATAACAAAAAAGGCAGGGCGTTAAACTGAACTGAACCCCTGTCTTTTTTGTTTTATTCTTGCCGATAACCGCCTAATTGCCAAAGAAGTCTGTCAGCAGCCCGTCAAGTACCGCTGCGTCGACGTAGACCTCTGCACCACCGCCGTAATCAACGGCGTAATAGTCTTTAAGAT
>JAQTSP010000025.1 GCA_028711205.1 Eubacteriales bacterium
TGTATATATACAAGCGGGCCGCTAATGCGGCCTGCTTTTTGTTTTTTGGCGTTTTCACCATTTTGTGTTCGCATTCTCCCAGCACCACCTCTTGCACGGCGCGGCCTTCTTTTCGCAGCCCACCTTTTTCGAGCCGCATCGGGGGCAGTTTCTTTTGTCCTGCTCAAGATTCACGTCATATATATGGCCGCAGTCAAAGCATTTCAGAGCGCACACTCTCGTCGCATAGTTACCGCCGGCAATGCGGATAGCGCCGCCCGAGGTCAGCGCCCGCGCTACTTTTTCGCGCGCGCTGTCAATGATGTTGCCAAACGTCTGCCGCGATATGCCCATCTTCTCTGCGCACTGGTACTGATTCAGCCCCTGCACATCCTTTAACCGCATCGCCTCAAGCTCTTCGATCTTCAGTACATATTCGCACATATCGCATTTTTTTCTGCCGGGCGGCGCGAAATAAGCGGTTTCGGGAAAACCCTCGACATTCCTCAATTTTATCGGTCGCACCATGGTTCATCACCTTTTCTGATTTCAGCAAAATATATTTTCAGTGTTCGCCGCATTCTTGCTCATGGTTATGCGCATCGCAGACAGACGCCGTCGATTTCAGTTCGCCCTTGATGTACCTGTCCATCACCTCATCGCAGGAACCCTCTGCGCCCACGATCACGCCGATGCCGTTCTCGAAAAATAGGTCCTGCGCCCTGCCGCCCATACCGCCTGCAATGATGACGCCCACCTCCGCCTCTTTTAAAAACACAGGCAGGAATCCCGGCTGGTGGCCGGGGTTTGGTATGAATTCATGGCCTTTGATAACGCCGTCTTCGGTCTCAAAGACCGTAAATCCTTCGCAGTGCCCGAAATGAGCGGACACAATACCGTTTTCCGATGCAATCGCTATTTTCATGATTTGACCATCCTTTTTATTTATTGATATACGCCTTGACGTTCTCCCACATCTGCCGTATCGCCCTGTTTGCCGTGCTCTGCGGATAGTCCGTGATCGGCTTCAGATCATTGACAGACCGCATCACGGTGTCATCATACGGTATCCTGCCGACGACGGCGATATCGTGCCGCCGGCAATAATCTTCGATCCGCTCCGCCACACCTTCGTTGATGTCGTATTTGTTGACGCACGCCAGCGCCGATATACCGAAATGAGCGCACAGCGCCGCGACACGCACGAAATCATCGAACCCGGACTGCGTCGGCTCTGTCACAATCAGCACGATATCACTCGCGGTGATCGAAGAGATCACGGGGCAGCCGATACCGGGCGAACCGTCGGTGATGATCAGCGAACCGGCAGCCGCCACCTCTTTCGCGTTTTCCCGGAGCAGCGTCACAAGCTTTCCCGATCCGTCGCTGCCGATCTCCATCTCGGCCCGCGTAAGATATCCGTTTTGGGTGCGCGTGACATAGGCGTCCGCGGTCTTTTCATCGCGCATCGCGGCGGCACTTTCGGGGCAGACCAGCGTGCATGCGCCGCAGCCCTCGCAGCGGTACACGTCCACTTTACCGCCCGTTATCGCGCCGAACCGGCATACCGCCTCGCACCGTCCGCAGTGCGTACATCGCCACGTGTCGATCACGGCTTTTTTCATCGCGGAAAAGCGCTCTTTTCTGATATCCTCGCCGTCGAAGAAGAGATACAGATTCGGTGCGTCCACATCGCAGTCCGCCATGACCGTCTCTCCGGCCAGCTGTGAGAGCGCCATCGCAACCGTCGTTTTGCCCGTGCCGCCTTTGCCGCTCAGAACCGTCAGCTCCATATCAGCGCACCTCCCCTATTTTTAATGCGATGGCCTCAAATTCCTTTTTATACAGCGGCAGCTCTGTCAGCATACGGCCCGTCGAATAGGCGACCGCCGCTTCCTTTGAGTAACTGACCGTACCGATGAGGCGTATCCGGTTCTCTTTGCAGTAATCCTGAATCAGCGTATTATCCGCACTGTGCTTGTTGACGACCACGCCGAACGGTATGTTCCGGCTGCGCAGAAGCCTGACCGCCAGCTCCATATCGTGGAGCCCGAAGGCCGTCGGCTCGGTGACAATCAGCGCCCTGTCGGCGAAAGCGATCGTGTTGACCACGTTGCACGATGTGCCCGGCGGGCAGTCGAGTATGTTGTTGCCTTCCGGCAAGCGGGATAGAAGCTGTCTGATGACCGGCACGCCCATGTATTCGCCGACGTCCTGCACACCGCGTTTGACCGCGATGCCGCGGGAAATCCCCTGCTCGATACGCCCGACCTTTCTTTGCGCATATGAGACCGCGTCCGCGCCGCAGACGACCGCACAGGCGCCGCACGCGTGGCACAGCTTTTCAAACACCATCACACTGCTTTTTGTCGTGACCAGCGCATTGAACAGGCAGGCCTCGGCGCACTTCCTGCACAGCGTGCATTTTGCTTTGTCTATCACCGGATAATCGATCCGTACGTCTTCGCCCATAACGTTTTCGGGCTTTAAGAAGATGAATCCGTTCGGTTCCTCGACGTCGCAGTCGATATAATTGTATCCCAACAAAAGCGACAGGTTGACAGAGACCGTCGTCTTGCCAGTACCGCCCTTGCCGCTGAGCACGCACAGGTTCAAGCTAATGGCCTCCCTGGCCCATGCCCGCGTGCGCAGGGCCCGCCGAATCGATCAGCGCGAGTTTTTGGTCGCTGTACAGCTTCAAGGCCGTTTCGATATCCGCATCCGCGCATCTGTAGACTTTGATGCCGGCGTTCTTCATCACATCGAACGCGTTCGGGCCCATGTTGCCTGTGATCACCGCGCCCACATCGCTGTCGATCATCTGCTGCGCCGCGGCGATGCCTGCGCCGCCGCTTGCCGACCGCGCCGCATTCTCAATAAATTCGTTCCTGCCTGCGTCCGTATCGTGAATAACAAAATATGCGCAGCGGCCAAAGCGCGGGTCAAGCGCGCTTTCCATCGTGTTCCCCGTTGACGAGATACCAATTTTCATTTACTTAACCTCCCTGTTTTTTAACCGATTCCATCACCGTGTCCGTGATATTCACGATTGTGCTTCTGATGTCCTCGCTGACGGCCCCGACGCCTTTTTCCGCTATGTCCGCGATGTCTTTCGTCATGGGCAGCTCGCCAAGCAGCCGTATCCCAAGCTCTTTGTAAAAATCGTTCAGGTTTTTACCGTCAAACATTTTTATCTTTTTGCCGCAGTCCGGGCACGCGATATAGCTCATATTCTCGACGACGCCGATCAGCTTGATCTTTAACTCTTTAACCATGTTGACCGCTTTGGCGACGATCATCGACACCATGTCCTGCGGTACGCTGACGATCAGCATGCCGCTTATTGGTATCGACTGCATCACCGTCAGCGCCACGTCACCCGTACCCGGCGGCAGATCGATGATGAGATAGTCGAGATCACCCCAGAAAACGTCTTCCCAAAACTGCTTCACCGTCCCCGCGATCAGCGGGCCGCGCCATATCACGGGCTGCTGCTCGTTCTCAATCAGCAGGTTCAGCGACATCACGCTGATACCGTCGTCAGTTTTTACGGGCAGAATCCCGAGCTCGTCCTTGCCCACCCTTCTGTCCCTGACGCCAAGAAGCCGCGGTATGCTGGGCCCCGTGATATCGGCGTCCATCACGCCGACCTTGAACCCGCGGCCGTTAAGCTCCTTCGCGATCAGAACCGAGATCGTCGATTTGCCCACGCCGCCCTTGCCGCTCATCACCCCGATGACCCTTCCCACGGAATTGTACGGGTTGTTTTTGATCGTACAGCTTTCCTGAGAGCCGCATTCGCCTTTGGACGGGCAATTATTACAGTCAGCCATATTTGAATTCTCCTTTTATTATTGTCATATGCCAATTTAAATTTTATTCTTGATTTGTGGCCGTGTCAATACAAAAATAAATATTTTTGTCATATGCCCAATAAATCCGTGAAAAATATTTTGTGGTTTTTGGTACGCTGTGATAAAATACGTTTAATACAGTACAGTCTGTCAGTAAAAAAAGGATTTTGAGGTCGGTGTTATGTCAAGGCCAAGAAAACAAAAAAAAATATGCTCTCTGCCCACCGTCAGCGCGTTTGGCCCGTCGGAACAAACGGCAAGCGCGGCGGACGCGGTGCTGATGAGCATCGAGGAATATGAGACGATACGCCTGATCGATCACGAGGATCTCAATCAGGAGCAATGCGCCGATATCATGGGCGTCGCGCGCTCGACGGTACAGCGTCTTTATACCGATGCGCGAAAAAAACTTGCGGACAGCCTCGTTGGCGGCAAAGTGCTGAAGATAATCGGCGGCGACTATGCGCTCTGCGAAAAGCCGCATGATATGAGCATCTGCGCCGGATGCCAGAGGCACCGCAACCGCCGCGGACGGCCGCGATAAGCGAAGCCGCCAGAATATTAATAAAAATAGAACCATTTTATCAAAGAGTAATATGCAGAAAACGCCGGCCGGATCAGCGTCGGTGGACTTTTAATTTTCGAGGTAATATTATGCCATTTAAAGAGATCCCTATCGAAACAATCAGCATAAACCCGTTTACGAAGATCGGCGACGAGTGGGCGCTGCTCACGGCCGGGACGAAGGATAAAGGCTTTAACATGATGACGGCGAGCTGGGCCGGCTTCGGCCGGCTGTGGGAGAAACCCGTCGTCACGGTCTATATCCGCGAAAGCCGCTACACGCGCAGGTTCTTTGAAAAGAACACGACTTTTACCGTCTCGTTCTATGATGAAAGCGAACGCCGGGCGCTGGCCGTTTGCGGAGAGCTTCACGGCAACGAGTGCGACAAGGTGGCTGAGGCGGGCCTTACGCCGCTGTTCATCGGCGATACCGCTGCATTTGAAGAAGCAAACCTCATATTCGTCTGCAAAAAGATACTACACGCCGACGTGACGCAAAACGGCGTGCACGATATTGAGACATTTATGCGCATGTATCCGGAGGGCGACCTGCACCGCATCTATATCGGAGAAGTGCAGACGGTGCTCGTCAGAGAATAGCACGCCATCAATGCCACACGAATCTTCTTCCGGCGGTACTTCATTCATCAATTGATAACAAGTTCTAAAACTGATATAATATGGTACCACATTTTTTAAGGGGGACGCTTTGGAAGGCACAGCAGACAAGCCGCTGATCAGCTGCAAACTGACATACCGGAAAAACGGCGAAAGCCACGACAATGCCGACGCCGTGCTGACAGCCGATACACTCACGCTCAGCGCACCCGGGTTTCATCAAAACATACGGCTTTGTACCCTGTCCGGTGTTTCCGCGAGCGGTTATATGGTCTTTTTGCAGGCCGATGACGGCGTGATCGAGCTGTCGATGATCGGACATCTCTACGAGGATTTCTCACGGCACTTTATCTGCGCGTTCAACGAGATCGTGTTTATTGAATCACTGATGAACGAGAAGGTCCATTTCGAGGCGGACGGTCAGTATATCGCACCTGGCCAGAGCGCGGTGCATGCGGTCTTTCGCATCTGCGAAACAGCGCTTTCGATACTGCCGGATACACATGCGCTTGTCCGCATACCTTTCTGCATGATAGGCAAAACACAGATTTCTCCATACTGTTTTGAAGTGACAGATAAGCTTTCCAGAACATACGCCTTACAGAAAATGGGGCGGTTGACCGACGCGTTCCTGAAGGCGTATGAAACACGCGTACAGGATCTGAAACGGCAGGCTATGAAAAAACTCGGTGATATCGCGCCGGCTGACGAACGCCTTGCCAAATTGCTGATGGATGGTGCCGTAGCGCGCATATCGGATATCAGCGCCGTCTCGGGCGTATTCTCCAACGCACTTGAAGAAAAACTCGCCGCCGCATCCGCCGAATACGTTTATCTGAAAGAGGTCGCCGACGATATGGCGATCGGTATCAAACGCGGCCTGATGGGTGATTTGACCGGCGAGAGCATCATCATACTTGCGCCCGTATTTAATAAAAATATCATGGCCATGGAAAGCCTCGGCGACACGGCCACAGCGACATATTTGTTCCGAATCACCGACGGCGAAATTGCAACACCTCTGCAATGGATCGGCTTTCTACCGGTGTTCAACTACAGCATGCTCAGCGTAAACTTTCGACGCGAACCGATCTATCTCAGCGATGACGCACTGCGTGAGGAAAAATACGCCGTATACAGCCGGGCACTTAAGCGCATAAACGAGCTTGCACAACTGCGCAGCCTCTATAAGGGCAGAGTCTCTCACAGCGGCTTTGACAATTGGAAAAAAGCTGTTGAATCATATATCAGATAGGAGCATCAATATGGCTGGATATGACAAACCGTGTATCGGCTGCGGAAACCTGATCGGTTTTGACAGTAAATTTTGCCCGTTTTGCGGAAGGACAAGCCCTTTTTACGACGCCTGCCCTTCCTGTGCGGCTGAAATAAAACGCGGATGGATGCGCTGTCCGTCGTGCGGCAGAGAGCTTAATATAACCTGTCCGTCATGCGGAGCGGCGACCTTCGTTGCCGATAAGTGCGACACATGCCAGGCGTCGCTGATGATACAGTGCGAAAACAAAAAGTGCCAAGCGCCGCAGTTTTTTCAGAACACACGTTGTACCGCGTGCGGCAAACAAATAAAACAATCCAACAGGAGGAAATAAAAAATGATGCAGGCTTTTACACGCAATTATGAAGACAACAGCACCGAAGCGGGGTTCCAGTTCACATTTTATTGTGACGTCTGTGAAGACGGTTTCCGTTCTTCGTTCATAGAATCCCAGACCTACAAGAAGGGAAACCTCTTTAAAGGCTTGTCACGCGGCGTCAGCGCGGCAGCCGGTTTGTTCGGCGGCCTTGGAGGCCTGTCGTACGCGGCGCACGCCGGGGAAAGCGTACTCTCCGAGCGCTTCAACGGCATGTCCCCCGACTGGCACAAGGAACACGAGAACGCGTTCGCGGCGGCGCAGAACGAATCAAAACAGCATTACCACCGCTGCCACAAATGCCACAAATGGGTCTGTGACACGTGCTGGAACGACGAGGCCGGGCTTTGCGCCGAATGTGCGCCCCGCGTCAATGTCGAGATCGCGGCCGCAAGAGCAGACAAAATGAAACGCGACATCTGGGATAAAGCCGACCAGACACAGGTATTCCACGGCGATATCGAGCAGAAAGCCACGTTCTGCCCGAACTGCGGGAAGCCGGCGGGGCAAAGCAAATTCTGCACCAGCTGCGGCACGAGCCTCGGGCTTAACGTCTGCCCGAAATGCGGCGCGGAAAACGATCAGAGTGTACGTTTCTGCGGTGAATGCGGCACAAAGTTAAAATAAGCCGCCCAAATACGGTTTTACAGCCCAAGCTCCTTCTTAAGCTCTATACTTGTATGTATCGGACGCTTGCACGTGAAGTTCTCACAGACGTATGCCGAAAAAGCTGCGTCTGTTTTATATTGCGCAAGCTCAGGGAACACCTTATCCATTTCCGCGCTCTTGTCATAATAGATAACGGTGGTGAACGGCAGATATGCGTGATTTATTGCCATATATGCATCCATCGTGTTCTGGTTGTCCCTGTCCGAGGCAATCACCACCTGCCGATGCGGCATGGTATACGTCATCATTGCCGAAAGAAAATGCATATGCGCCCCGGGCGATAAGTCCGCTTTTGGCACGAACCCTTTTATTGCATTGTCCAGTGTTTTTTTGATATCGGCATCGCCTTTCAAATTAAAAAGCCTGACAAGGCACATAACCGCACTGGAATTACCGGACGGCATCGCACCGTCATAGTCGTCGCGCGGGCGCATGAAAAGCGCTTCATCTCCTTTTGGGGTCATATAAAACCTTTTTTCCGCTTCGTCCCAGAACAAACGGATCATATCCTTAACCAGCGATACTGCTTTGTCAATATATCCCATTTCAAGCGTCGCCGTATAGAGAGCTATCAGCGCGTTTGCGGCATTCGCGTAGTCTGCCAAAAAAGCTTTTGAGCGCCTTCCGTCCTTGTATGTGCCGTATAGCGTGCCGTCTTTGCCGGTCATTTCGGACAGTATAAAATCCGCCGCGTTCCGTGCGGCTGCAATATATACCGGTTCGTCAAAAAACACTCCCGCGAACACGAGCGCCTCGATCGCAAGGCCGTTCCATGAGGCAGATATCTTCTCGTCCCGAAATGGCCGCACTCTCTTATCCCTCATACTATACAGTTTTTTTATCACCGCCGTTTCAAGCTCCCCGCCCTCTAAGCGTGCATCGATCAGGTTGAGTATGTTTTTACCTTCAAAATTACCGCCATTTTTCACACCATAACGCGCCTCAAGAAAGCACAGCTCGTCTTCGGTCAACTCATTTTTGAGTTCCCTGTAATCCCAGACATAGTATTTGCCTTCCACACCTTCCGAGTCCGCATCCTCGGCGGAATAGAACCCGCCATCTGGCGATCTCATATCGCGCAGCAAATACGTTGCGATCTTTTGTGCCACACCGTGGTATTCTGCGTTGCCTGTCGCAGCATATGCGTCGGTATAGGCAAGAAGCAGCATCGCGTTGTCATAGAGCATCTTCTCAAAATGAGGCACAAGCCATTTGCTGTCCGTCGAATACCGAGAAAACCCGTATCCTATGTGATCAAATATGCCGCCGCGGTACATGTGCCCGAGCGTTTTCTCCACCATCAAAAGTGCGTCTTTTTTATCATATGCCTTCCAATAATGAAGAAGATACAGCAGGTAATGCGGCGTCGGGAACTTTGGGCTGACCGAAAATCCGCCGTATTCGCCGTCAAATAAACTGCTGATATACTCATATGCTTTGTTCAATATCTTGCGGCTGTCCGCCGCCACGTCCGCGCGCGTTTCATCCGTTTGATCAAAGAATACCCGTATCTTCTCACGGTTCTGTGTCAGGCTGCCTCTGTCCTTTTGCCACATCACCATCACCTTCGCGAGCAGTTCGATCAGCCCCATTCTGCCGTAGGCCGTATTTTTCGGCAGATAAGTACCCGCGAAAAACGGCATTTTATCCGCACTCATGATAACAGTGAGCGGCCATCCGCCGCTGCCCGTCAACGCCTGGCAAACGCTCATGTACACCTCGTCGATGTCCGGGCGCTCTTCCCGATCCACCTTGACGGACACAAAACCGGCGTTCAAAATCTGTGCCACCTCTTTGTCCTCAAAGCTCTCGTGCGCCATCACATGGCACCAGTGACAGGTCGAATACCCGATGGACAGGAACACAGGCCTGTCCTCTCGCCTTGCTTTCTCGAACGCCTCGTCGCCCCAGGGATACCAATCGACGGGATTATGGGCGTGCTGAAGAAGATAGGGAGATGTTTCGTTAAGCAATTTATTGGGAACTCTTTTTTTATCAGCAGGCATTGGCATCACCTTTTTTCTTTATAAAATGCTGTTTTTATTCTACCCCAAATATAATAAGGATACCAGAAAAGTCCGGCTTATTTTCAGCATCGCTTAAAACGATCATAAACCATAGCCAAATTCCTGATGACGCCACAAAATTCAAATACCCCGCCGAAATCTTGATGGCGTTTCAATGTAACAGAACAGATCGTTTTCACTTGTTAGAAAAGCGGGAAGATTACGCTTCCCGCTTCAAACATTATGATATGCTTTTTATCCTTCTCATTATCATATAAACCGTCACACCTGCACCAGCAATACCGATGGGCAGTCACCGCAGTTCTTGCCGTTTTTTGACTGGTCTTGATGGTTCGTGTTGTCATTTGTCCCATGATGAGGGCGTCGTATGTGCTGTTGGTCACTGTGCAAACGTACGGCCGTCGGTTCTCGTTAGAAAATTATTTGGCCAGATATCCGCCGTCAACCGGCAGCGTGACAGCGCTGACATAGTCCGACGCCGCGGAAGCAAGAAATACGATCGAGCCGGCGAGATCCTCAGGTTCACCCCAGCGGCCCATAGGCAGGCGGCTGTTGATGATCCGCATCCTTTCCGGGTCTTTGAGCAGGAAATCGTTGAGCGGCGTATTCATATAGCCTGGCGCGATGGCGTTGACGGTAATGTTATCCGCAGCCAGTTCGTTGGAGAGTGACTTGGTCAGCTGAACGATGGCACCCTTGGACGCAGGATACGCATAGGAACGCATACCGCCAAAGAATGCCAGCATGGAAGCGATGTTGATGATTTTGCCGTATTTGTTCTTGCGCATCTCCGCCGCTGCCAGCTTGCATAGCTCGAACACGGCCGTGAGATTGACTTCTATGGTCAGATCCCATTTGCTCATGGGGAAATCCTCCAGCGGTGCAGCACCTGCAACGCCTGCGCTGTTGACCAGTATGGTCAGCTTGCCGCCCAGCAGTTTCACGCATTCGCGGAAGGCCCGCGGCAGATCTTCGCGGTTGGCAAGGTCGCCGGTGACACCGAAGACAGGGTTTCCGGTTTCCGCCTGTATCTGTGCGGCAACATCGTGCACGCTTGGCGAAAGATCGAGGAGCGCGACCGTGGCGCCCGCAAAACTCAAGCCGCGGGCCATGCTTTTGCCCAGGCCGGACGCTCCGCCTGTGACAAGAGCGGTACGGCCGTTTAAATCAAACATATTCAACATATTTCATTCCTCCATTAAAACAAATTATTTTCATGGCTATCATAAATTCCAATATTGCAGGTCTATATACTATTTGAAATACGCAAGCGCGTCGGGATGGGATATATATTCCACTCTGCCGTCATTGTATATCCTCGCAGAAGCGTACCGGTCAGCCCAGCACTGGAAGGTCACCGTAATGGGCACGATGGACGTATGCGTGCCGGCAATCTCAATGTTCAACGCCAGCGCATAATTGTTGCCGCCGAAACCCATGGGGCCAAGGCTTGTCTTATTAACCGCCTGGAGCATCTCGCGCTCCATTTCGGCGATCATCGGGTCGGGATGGTCTGCGCCGAAAGGAACCCTGAACAGGCCTTTTTTGGCATTATACGTCGATACGTCGGAGGTCCCGCCAATACCCAGGCTGACGATGACTGGCGGGCAGGCCTCTCCCATCGTATCTTCAACCACGTCAAGCACCGCCCTCATTGCGGCCTTCCTGATATCCTCGCTGGTAAGGACCCATGCTGTGGCGGTATGTATCTCGGAGCCAAAGCCTTTTGTCGCAGCCGTTATATCCATGTAATCCGACTCGGGAACAATTTCCCAGTGCACGGCAGGTATACCCCAGCCTGTATTCGTCCCAAGGTTTTTAAACGTTATGGGGTGAATGCAGTTTTGGCGAAGCGGCACTTCTTTTGTGGCTATTTTGGCCGCGTCCCAAAACGCGCGTATCGGGTCGCCGTCAAGCCTGACACCTGTGCCCAGATTGATAAAAAACAGCGGCAGACCGGTATCCTGGCAAATCGCCACCTTTTTGTCTTTGGAAAGCCCGATGTTTATTAAAATCGCATCCAGCTGTTTTATCGCAATGGGTTCGGTCTCGTTGTCGCGGGCTTTTTTAAGCGCCTCCACCACTTCGTCCGGCAAATACATGGACGCCAGCTTCAATAGATTTAAAGATACTTCCTTTAACAGTTGTTCACTGATTGCCAAATTAAATTCCCCTCTTTCGTCAAAGCGCCTTATTAAAATCGTGGCTTCCTGTATACAACTCAATATAACTTCGTATAATCAAAGTCCTCGGGTATGTTCAGGTATTCAAAGGCCTTCTTTTTGTTCTGTTTAAATATCTCGTCCATTGTATCGTAGTAATTGTCCCCGTTCGTATCAATATCCACGAGGAACGGGCCGTAATCCGTACACTGCACAAGCCACGGCGCCTCTATGCTTCCCATTTCGTCCTTTAGGAATACATCCTTGATCTCGATTTGCGAAAGGCCAAGATTGCTCGTCACGCCAATCATGGAAACATGGATGCAGCCATATTCTTTCATGGCCTGCTGCGTGGATTCTCCCATTGTCGCCTTACCGATAATGCATTTCAAATTCCAGTTTTTTATTGATTTGGGCCCCCATTTCTCGAAGCGTATGCTTGTTGTGGGCCCAAACGATACTGCCTTCCACTTGCCGCCTTCTTTGATAACGACAGGCCCGCAATGGATTAATAGGTTTCTTCCCTTGAGCGAAAACGGAAATTCATGTCCCTGGTCAAAAATATAGCGCTGGAACTTGGAACGCGTCGTAAAAGCCTCGCCTGTAAAGAAGACAATGTCCCCAATACGCAGTTTTCTTATTTCTTCGTCTTTTAAAGGAACCTGAAGATGATATGTCGCCATGATTTATCTCCCTTCAAACCAGTCGGGCACCAGTTTTATTTCAGTTGTGTTGTCGTCATTAATAACAGTCGTAGCCCTGCGCGTTATACAGCAACTGGCGCCCACTGAAACCGCAATGCCTCCGATATGTGAGAATGCATATTCGACATTCACGCAAAAAACCGACTGACTTCCTCCCAGTCCAAAACAGCCTATACCCAGCATGTTGATCGCTTTTTCCAGCCTTTCTTCCAGAGCCGCAATCTCCGGCTCGGGGTGCCGGCTGCCGATCGTACGCAGCGACGATGCCTCTTTTGCCAATTTCGCACTGATATCGGCTGTGCCGCCAACGCCGACGCCAATCAGAGACGGCGAACAGATCTTGCCTGCGCGGCACCCTGAAATGTAGGATTCAATCACAAATTTTTCAATGCCTTCAACGCCGTCGGCAAAACCAAGCACCTGGTATCTGGTGCCTCCGAAGCATTCCGAACCGCCGCCTTTTGATACATAGATCACTTCTATAGAACTGCCGGGAACGATGTGGTAGGTGAATGCGGGTACGTTGGCACCGACATTGTTTCCGGTATCATAACCCGTAATGGGGTGCTTGACCGTCGCCCTCAGGTACGCGTCTTCCGTCGCTTTGGCGACCATTTTCCTGCAGCGGTCTTCCAGCCCCGACAGGCCGCCCTCAAGCTTTGCGTCCTCGCCCAGCTTAATAAAAAACAGCGGCCATCCTGTATCCGAACAGACAAGCAGTTTATTGTCGACGCCGAACTGCACGTTTTCATAAGTCGTTTCAAGCGCGACTTTCCCCAGGCCTTCATGTTCTTTATCAAGTGCGTCGCGGAATGCTTTATCAATATCCGGTGCTATCGTCGTTGTCGCTCTTACAATCGTGTCATAGACAGCTTTGTCAAATGTTTTAAGCGTAATCATGCCAATACCTTTCTTTCTCAATCATTCGTAAAGTAATTTGCCGGGTGTTTTTCTCAGCATCGTCTTGATATCGTCCTTGCTTACGCCCAACAGAAGCAGCGTCCGTAAGAAGAGCTCCATGCCGACCGCGGGAGAAGTCGTGCCAAGCTGGGAACATTCCGAACCGCCGACGATTTTGTCAAAGCCAATCAGATCAAACAGTTTGAGTGTGCCGGGGATGTCTCCTTTTTGATATAAATTCGGGAATGACGTGTTATAAGTCACTTCCGCATACGCGCCCATCTCCACCATCTGTGCAATCTGCTCCGGATCGGCGCGGTTGACGCTGCCCAGCGGATGGCTGAGCAGTATCTTTTTTACGCCCATATCGCTGGCCTTTTTAATGAGGACAAACCTCTCGTAAACGCTCTGATGCGAAAGCACCAGTATCAGATTATTGTCCCTGATGATTTCAAATATCAAAAGCAGTTCGGGCACGACCTCGCCGTCTTTTCCCAGCACGTCGATGCCGCCGCTTCTGCCCATGACTTTGTAGTAGTGCGATGCGTTGATGGACGGCATCCACACAAGCTTGCCCCCAAGATCCGCGCAAACCTCTACGATCGTGGGGTTGAGCCCGCCGGCGGCATAGTTCGGTACGACTCCGCCAACGACGTCCACAGGGCTTTTATCGTTTTCCTCCGCCCATCTGTTGACACATTTCTGAACGAGCGGCGCCCGCACAAAGGACGGTATGGTATGCGTCTTATAGACAACCGCTTTCAATCCCTGCTTCGTCGCTTCCAGCGCAATCTCATCGTCATCATAAACCCGATTGCTGCCCGATTCCGGCCCTGCATGGATATGAAAATCGATGAGGCCTTCAAGAAGCCGGGATATCGATTCCTCTTTAAATATCAACTTATCCTTCGGCGAGTTGTTGAAAAGCAGGCTGAACTCTTCCCTCGTATCATGCAACCGTTTTTCATCAAGCGACGGTTCGTATATTTTATCGTCAGTCATTTCATTCATCCTCCTCGATACTGTATTGTATGGTTCCGCGCCATCTTGTTAAAAAATGCAGCATCAATGCGTAGGGACCCGGCTTGGCGGCAGCGGGTTCGGCACAAGTTTGAGCGCCTTTGCCGGGCAGAGCGACGCGCAAAGTGAACACCCCATGCATTTTTCGATTGTAATGGACGGGTATCCGTCGACCATTTCAATGGCGTCGCAATGGCCGGGTTTTGCACAAATACCGCACTTTTTGCATTTGCTCTTGTCAAGTTCGGGCACCACATAGCGGAATTCACAGGTCTCATGCGTCGCGATATATTTCAGCGCATGGCCGCGGAAGTCTTCTGTAGTCTGGTAGCCCATCTCTTCCATATATTGATGCAAACGCTTATTCAGCGTATTGAAAATATCCCATCCGTGCCAGTAGATCGCTGTGCAGAGCGCTGTGGCCTTCGCGCCGCACAATATGGCCTCCACACAGTCCTCCCAATCCATCAGTCCGCCGGAACCGACGATTTCAGCATCCTTTCTCTTCATGGAAAGCTGAGCGATATTCCTCAATGTAAACACCTTGTTTGCCGGGCCGCACAATCCAGAAAACGGCGCCGTCACATAATTCGCGTAAAGCGGCCTCCCGTCATGATAAATATCGACCCCGGGCAGTATCTGGGGAACGTTGGAAATGTCCACGCAATCTGCGCCTTCCTTCATGCACGCCTCGGCGACGGCGGTCATATCGGAAGCGGAAGGCGTCATTTTGACCATGATAGGCACCTTAACCGCCTGCCTGACCGTTTTGACGATACCCGCCGCCACAAGCGGAGACTGTCCGCATATGGCGCCCAGCACCTGGTCCTCGTCTCCCTTGATATTGCCCAGCGCCTTTTGCATGAGCCCTATATTGGGGCAGCCCAGGTTTATTTCTATCATATCCGCGCCGGCAGCCTCCAGCGTTTTTGATATGTCGCCCCAGCTTTCGAGGTTGCCCCCCGATCCCATTGTATTTGCTATGATCGGAAGCCCTGATTCTTTCTTGCAGGCCTTGATCAGTTCCACACCTTCGTCAACAAGAAGCCTTGGGTCCGACGGATTTGTCAGAAATTGTTTTTGGGGATCGTTATAATAAAACGGCTTGGCTTCGTACGGGTGTTTTGTGACGATCGCCTTTAATATCACAGCGCCGGCGCCGACCTCCTCGGCTGTTTTTATCTGCTGTACGGTCCTGCTTGTTGATGCGGAAGCGACGACAAATGGATTTCTGCATTCAAGTGAACCGTATGTTACGCTTAAATCTGGCAAAATGATTTTCTCCTCTCCTGCTTTTTATCGTTTTAAAACTCTCAGATCAAACCCGAGGGCACCCGTTTTGGAAGGTATGCATACTTGTCTTTGAGATCGTATTTAACATACGCTTCTTCCAGGTTGTTCCTCATGGTTTCACTCATTTCATCGTAAAGGCTGTTGCCGCAGGAATCGATACCCACAATCAAGGGGCCAAGCCGGTTCACCTTCAGCACCCAGCAGGCTTCGGGCAGCCCCAGTTCCGTCCAGTATACATTTTCGACTGCTTCGATCTGCTCCGCATACATCGCCGCGCAGCCGCCCGTGGTGTTCAGAAAACAGGAGCCGACTTTTTTCATCGCCTCATGCGCGACTTTTGTCATCGTGCCTTTTCCCACAGTGATACGGATACCCAGGTATTCGATCATTTTGGCGCCAAGCGGTGAAAAACGCGAACTCGTGGTAGACCCTGCCGATTTTACAACCCACATGTTTTTATCTTCGATATACTCTGCAATGGGGCCGCAGTGCCACAACGCGCCGCCTATCAGTCCCTGAAAGGGGATCTCGGATATCTTTCCCTGCTCTGCCATATTCACAACACGCCTGTGGCCCATATCCCGTAATGTATGGATAACACCGGAATAATAGACGATATCGCCCATTCTCAATTTTCTGATATCACTCTTCCTTAAGGTTAACTTCAGGTCGTATTCTTTAATCATTTATCTAACTC
>JAQTSP010000217.1 GCA_028711205.1 Eubacteriales bacterium
TGTCTGTGAATATTATGAGATATCCGAAGAAGAGATCATAAGCAACAAAAAGAACCAGAGCATTACATACCCCCGGCAGATCGCGATGTATATTACAAGAAAGCTGATGGATATGTCGTATAAATCCATCGCAGAGTTATACGGCAAAAGTGATCATACAACGGTGAAACACGCCTATGAAAAAATAGAAAGAGAGCTCTCAACAAACATAGAAACAAAGACGCTTGTGGATGATTTTATCATGAAACTAAGAGAATAGGTGGATACAATGTTGATGCATATTTTTTCTTTGAAATAAACTTTGATAGGTTACACACAGCTTCTAACCGGTTTTTGCACAAAATATATCGATTTGTTCCAGTTCTATACCCGGCATGTTTTTGAAGACAGCCGGCAAAAATACGGTTTTCCACAATATGAACATAGCCTACTATTACTATTACTGTTTAAAATACTACTGAAACCTGATAAGAACAAAGGAGAATACCATGAGACTAATATGTGAAAAAAATGAGCTGCAAAAGAGTGTCACTATCGTAACAAAAGCCATTGCATCAAAGTCGACTGTTAATTTGCTTGAAGGTATATTGATAAAAGTAGCCGATAATATGATGACGCTTTACGGCAGTGACGGTACGTTGTCGATTAAATGTACAAACGAGGCAACGGTCATGGAGCAGGGAGAAATCGTACTCCCGGCCCGTCTTTTCAGTGAGGTTCTCACAAAATTCGATGATTGCGAAGTATCCATGTATACGGAAGGCAATAATTTAGTGATGGAATGCGGACATTCCTGCACAACACTTTGTTATATGGATGCCGAAGGTTACCCTGCTTTTCCAAAATGCAATCAAACAAATAGTGTTACAATGTATTCAAAGTTGTTTGTATCGATGATAGATCAGACAGTATTTTCAACGTCCATCAATGAAGATAAGCCCATATTGACAGGAATTTTGCTTGAACTTGGAGAAGGTGTTGCAAGAATGGTGGCACTTGACGGGTACAGGCTTGCGATAAGAAAGGAAAATCTGCAGTCGGAGATAAAATATACTGAGGTCGTCATACCTTCAAAATCGATGCGGGAAATCGCGCGTATCATGCCTGAGGATGAGAGGACAATAAAGATTTTTGCCAGCGACAGCATGGTTAATATTATTTGCGATAATATTGATATTGCAACAAGAGTTCTTCAGGGCGATTATGTTAAATATAAAAATATTTTGACAACAGAATATACGACAAGATTTATTGTCGATAAACAAAATCTTCAAAACAGTTTGGAAAGGGCCAGCATATTGGCAAGGCAGTCAAAAACGAATCTTGTACATTTTAAAATCGACGGGGATGTGTTAACGATTACTTCGGATTCCGAGGTAGGACGAGCACATGAAGAAGTTGGCATCAAGCTGACAGGAAAAAATTTAAGCATATCTTTTAATTCAAAATACCTTTTGGATGTATTGCGAGAAGTCGAAGACGAAGAGATCGTTTTTGATCTTAATACAAGTATCAGTCCCTGTGTGGTACATCCCTTGCAGGGAGACAGTTATTTATATCTTGTTTTGCCCGTTAAAACAAACCACATCAACTAGTTTTTTTATGGAACTTGTTTTCAAGCCATCGCTTGGTACGCTCTTCGATCAGAGGGGCGTATTTTAATGATGCAATAAATACGATGATCACAAAAGCGGCCAGAGCGATCCACCCCCAGCCGGGCATCGAGATCATGCCGGATCCAAGAAGTGCCGAAAAAAGCAGGCCCCACGGCCGTGTGATGATAACGAGAAAAGAAAAATACGGAAGACGCATTGCAGACAGCCCTGCGATCAGGCACAGCAGATCGTCCGGAAAAAACGGCAGCAGGAACATCATGATTAGCACGATTTTTTGCCTTGAAGAGACACTCTGCATATATTTTTCGACGACTTCTTTGCCGGCTATTTTTTCAACAAGCGGCCGTCCGAATAATTTTCCCAGCAGAAACGCACATATCGAGCCTAAAAAAATCGCAGCGGTCGATATCAGAAAAGCATAAAAAAAACCGAACAGCACACCGCCCGCAACAGTCGTGATGCTGCCGGGAATCGGGGACAGTATGACCTGTATAAATTGAAGAAAAAAGAAAGCTAAAGGCGCCCATGCACCAAAAGACCTGACGTACTCCTGCACATTTTCTTTTGATTCAAATGGCGCAAACCAGCCTCTGCTTTTTCCAACAAAATAGAGTATAACGGCGGCCGCGATGATCAATAGGAATATGCCGCTCCATACGATCTGCTTTTTTGTTATTTTCATGCTGTCAGTATAACATATATATGGATTTGCACCAATATATTTGAATCAAATTCAAACTACAGGAAATAGTCAACGCCGCTTTTGAAAATCTGTTGATCCTTTTGTCCCGGAACGTTCTTGAGCGTGTTTGCCGTAAACCGTTCCGTATGCGCCATTTTTCCAAAAACACGGCCGTCAGGCGATAATAAACCCTCAACTGACAGCAAGGACCCGTTGGGGTTGCCTTCTTTCATGGTCGGCCTGCCGTTATCATCAACGTACTGTGTCGCGACCTGCCCGTTTTCAAACAACGCCAGGGCTTCCTGCTGCGTGGCCGCAAAGCGCCCTTCCCCGTGCGACACCGCCACAGTATGTATGTCGCCCGGACGGCATAGCGAAAGCCAGGGCGAAGCGTTGGATGCGATGCGCGTATGTACCGCTCTTGATACATGCCGCCCGATGCTGTTAAATGTCAGCGTGGGGCTGTCGTCTCTCATGTCACGTATGTCGCCGTACGGCACAAGCCCCACTTTGATGAGCGCCTGGAAACCGTTGCATATGCCCAAAATCAGGCCGTCACGTTTCAGCAGGCCGAGAACCGCTTTTTTGACTTTCGGGCCGCGCAGTACGGCCGCGATAAACTTGCCGGATCCGTCCGGTTCGTCGCCGCCCGAAAAACCGCCGGGTATCATTATTATCTGGCTGTTGTCGATCATACGGGCCAGATGCGCCGTGCTGTGCTCAATGTCACTTGCCGACAGGTTGCGTATTACAAACGTATCGACGATACCGCCCACGCGCCTGAACGCGTTTGCGGAATCATATTCGCAGTTTGTTCCGGGAAACACAGGAATCACGATGTGCGGGCGCGCTTTTTGTCCCGAATAGGCGTGTATGTTTTTGCATTCAAACAGCCGGTCGGGTGCGGCGCCATGCGTATCCGCGTATACGGGATAGACGCTGTCGAGCGCGCCTTCAAAAACCCGCCGCAGATCAGTGAGCGTTACCTTTTCCTGACCAAACGCGATACCATCGCCGCCCGTACGGCCGATCTTCTCGAAATCCAGATCGCCGTTTTTGCTTTCGATGACCAGATCGCCGTACGCTTTGTTCGTGATGTCGTCAAGGCTGCCGCTGTCAAGCGCCGCGCCGATGCCGTTGCCGAGCGTCATTTTGGCGACCGCCGCAAGCACACCGCCTCTCCCGACAGCGCAGGCGGACAGGATCTGCCTGCCGCATATGAGGCCGTATACTTTGGCATAAGCGCTTTTAACGCTATCAAAGTCCGGCATGCCGTCGCTACCGCGGCCGATGCGGACTCGGTATATCGTGCCGGAAGGCCGCTTGAACTCAGGGCTGATGATATTGTCCGCGTCCTCCGTGCAGAGCGCGAACGAAACAAGCGTCGGCGGCACATGGATATCCTCGAACGTGCCCGACATCGAGTCTTTACCGCCGATCGCGGGCGTGCCCGTGTTCTTTTGCGCCCACCACGCGCCCAGCAGCGCCGATAGCGGTTTTCCCCAGGTTTGTTCGCTGCCCATACGTTCGAAATATTCCTGAAGCGTCAGCCACG
>JAQTSP010000218.1 GCA_028711205.1 Eubacteriales bacterium
TCCCGGTTTGAAAGAGGCCAGTGCGCTTGGCGAGGGTGTCGTCACGGGGTACGGTACGATTGAAGGCCGAGGCGTTTATGTCTTTTCTCAGGACTATACGGTGCTCGGCGGCGCAATGGGAGTCATGCATGCAAGGAAAATACTCAAAGTATTGGATCTTGCCGGAAAAACAGGGCAGCCTGTTATCGCGCTGCTTGATTCGATGGGAGCGAGGCTTGGCGAGGGCGCAGGCGCGCTTGAGGGCTTTGGCCGTATTTTTTCGAAAATGGTTGAGCTGTCCGGCGTTGTTCCGATCATTTCCGCTGTTTGCGGCCAGTGTGCGGGTACGGCCGCTTTTTTTGCGCCGCTCAGCGATTTTGTATTGATGACAGAGGGTATAAGCGGCATCTATTCTTATGCGCCAGGGTCATTTAACGAGACAGGCAAAGACACAGATGCGGATGCTATAGGCGGCGCAGCCGTACAATCCGAAAAGACAGGCATCGCGCATTTCAAGTGCGCAAATGAAGACGACGCTTTTTATTATCTTAAACAATTGCTGACTTATCTTCCCGACAACAATCTTTCCGATGCGCCGATCATCGAGGGCACAGACGATCTCAACAGACAGATTGAAAACGTTTCAGGTACGTATGATATCAGAACGATGATAAGTTCTGTGATGGATAACGGTGCGTTTTTTGAAACCCAGGCATATTATGCGACCGGTATATTGACGGGATTTGCAAGGCTGAACGGCCGCAGCGTCGGCATCGTCGCAAACGCACCCGGTTCGGCGCTGGATACGGCCAGTTGTTCAAAAGCGGCGAGTTTTGTATCTTTCTGTGATGCATTCGGGATACCGATTATTACTTTTACAAACACGGGCGGATTTGTCAGGGATTTGGATCAGGAGAAATGCTGCCTTGTCAAAGCCGGCGCAAAACTGATACACGCCTATGCGGAGTCAACGGTCGCGAAGCTGAACGTGATCACCGGCAAGGCGATCGGTTCGGGCTATGTCGCGATGTCCCCGAAAGCGCTTGGCGCAGATATGGTCTTTGCCTGGCCGGATGCAGAGATATCGTGCCTGCCCTCGGACGCCGCCGCAGTCATATTGATGAGCGACGTGATCGCGGGTTCGGATCAGCCCGTTGAGGCAAGAAAAGCGGCCGCGGAAACATACAGCAAAACTTTTGCGTCTCCATGGGAGGCGGCAAAAACAGGCTATGTGGACGAGGTCATCTACCCTGCCGAAACACGTCAGAGGCTGGCCGGCGCGCTGGAGCTGGTGATCGGGAAGCGTGAATGCAAGCTGCCCAAAAAACATGCCACACGGCTGTTTTAGGAGGTCGCTGATATGATAGATAACATTGTAAGCTTATCCGGTTCGGCGGCGACGGAAATGATGACAACAGGGGAATCGCTTGGCCTTGGAGGAAGCGTGACACTGCTTAGCGTTTCAGTGGTTTTTCTGGCTTTGATATCGCTTATTGTCATTACCATGTTTTATCCGAAAATTGCATTAGCCCAGATAAACACGGCCGCGAAGTTAAGATCAAACAAAAAAACAGTGCTTCCCGATAAGGGAACTGCTACGGTAAAAATGGTAGATATTGCCGCAACAGCGACGCAAACAACAGACGACAAACAATTTGTGGCTGTGATTGCCGCGGCCGTCGCGTCGAGCCTTGGCACATCATCGAACGGCGTTGTCATCAGGTCTGTCAAGAGATCGACTTCGCATATGCATGGATGGGGTCAAACGGGCAGGCAAGAACAGGTTTACAACAGATTTTAATAATTTTGGAGGAAAGCAAAATGAAGAAATTTAAAATAAATGTGAATGGTACAAGCTATGATGTCGAAGTTGAGGAAATAGGCGGCGCGGTAATGTCTCCGGCACCTGCACGTACGGTGGCACCGGCGGCAGCGCCGGCACCTGTGGCAGCACCGGCGGCAGCGACTGCGTCCGCGGCGGCCGCGCCGGTGGCAGACGGTGCGCAGGTCAAATCGCCGATGCCCGGCAACATACTTGATGTCAAAGTCAGTGTCGGTGACAGTGTATCGGAGGGTGACATACTGATGATACTTGAAGCGATGAAGATGGAGAATGAAATACTGGCGCCGGTATCCGGGAAAGTTGCCGGCGTTCAGGTGGCAAAAGGGGCAGCTGTTAACTCTGGCGACGTGCTTGTTGTAATTGCCTAGCATGTCGCAACAATTTTTAAGGAGGGTTAACAAACATGGAAAGTTTTGATTTAGGTACATCCCTGTCAAAATTTATTTCTGAAATGGGATTTGCCAACCTGGACTGGCGGTCGCTCGTCATGATACTGATCGGGTGTATACTGCTGTACCTTGCGATCGTAAAGAAATACGAGCCGCTGTTGCTCGTGCCGATCGCGTTTGGTATGATACTGACAAATCTGCCGGGTGCAGGTTTAATGGATCATCCGGTTGAGATTCTGAATCTGGTGCAAACACCACTTGCAGAAGGTGAAGCGGGCGCGAACTATGTTGTATCTCACGCTGAGGCGTACCAAAACGGCGGCCTGTTGTATTATCTGTATCAGGGCGTCAAGCTTGGCATATATCCGCCGCTGATATTTTTAGGCGTTGGTGCAATGACGGATTTTGGGCCATTGATCGCCAACCCGAAAAGCCTGATACTGGGCGCGGCGGCACAGCTCGGTATATTTATTACGTTTATTGGCGCGCTGCTGCTTGGATTTAACTCACAGGAAGCCAGTTCAATCGGCATTATAGGCGGCGCGGACGGCCCGACGGCGATATACCTGACGTCAAAGCTTGCGCCGCATCTTTTAGGACCGATCGCTGTTGCGGCGTATTCATACATGGCGTTGGTTCCGGTAATTCAGCCGCCCATCATGCACGCGCTGACGACAAAGAAAGAACGTGTGATCGTGATGGAGCAGCTCCGTGACGTCAGCAAGACGGAACGGATCATATTCCCGATCGTGGTAACGATTTTCATATCTCTTCTGCTGCCTGCGGCGGCGCCGCTCATTGGGATGCTGATGCTGGGTAATCTGTTCAGAGAGTGCCTTGTCACAGACAGGCTGAATAAAACAGCGCAGAACGAACTTATTAATATTGTCACGATCTTTTTGGGCGTGACGGTCGGCGCGACGGCTATCGGTGAAACGTTCTTACAGTGGGAGACCGTTAAAATTATACTGCTTGGATTGTTTGCGTTTGGCGTCGGCACAGCCGGTGGTGTGCTTTTAGGCAAGCTGATGTGCAAGCTGTCTGGCGGCAAGATCAATCCGTTGATCGGCAGCGCAGGCGTTTCTGCTGTGCCGATGGCGGCAAGGGTCTCGCAAAAGGTCGGACAAAAGGCCAATCCGAAGAATTTTCTGCTGATGCACGCGATGGGTCCCAACGTGGCGGGCGTGATCGGCTCCGCAGTGGCGGCGGGCGTGTTGCTGTCGCTGTTCTCATAAAGAATAATTGGAGGTTGATATAAATGGGAAAAGTACATATAACTGATACGATATTAAGAGACGCGCATCAGTCTCAGGCCGCGACCCGGATGAGGACGTCCGAAATGCTCCCTGTCGCAGAAAAGCTGAATGCGGCAGGATACTGGTCGCTCGAGATGTGGGGAGGCGCAACGTTTGATTCATGCCTTCGGTTTTTGAACGAAGACCCGTGGGAGAGGCTGCGGCAGCTGAAAGCGGCCATGCCGGATACGAAGATGCAGATGCTGCTTCGCGGTCAGAATATATTGGGATATAAGCATTACGCGGATGACGTTGTCGACATGTTTGTCAAAAAGGCCATCGAAAACGGCATCGACGTCGTGCGCATATTCGACGCG
>JAQTSP010000219.1 GCA_028711205.1 Eubacteriales bacterium
TGATAATCGCGCACCTTCTCAAGGCTGCCAAGCGTACCCGATATGCCGCCGATGACCTCTTCCATCAACCAGTGGTCGGGAGAGAGCGCGCGTGCCCATCCCGGCATATCCATATTGATCTCTTTTAACGGGAACTCGTAGAGCAGGTTCTCAAGCATTTTGCTGATATCATTCTCTGACAGGCGCATGATGTCCATCAGCACGACGGGCACTTTATATTTGTCCTCCATCGCCTTTCTTAAGCTGACCGTGTCCTCGTTTTGCGGATTGGCGCTGTTGAGTATGATGATGAACGGCTTGCCAAGCTCGGATAGTTCCCTGATGACGCGCTCTTCCGCCTCGATATAGCTTGAACGGGGTATCTCGGTGATGCTGCCGTCCGTTGTCATCACGATACCGATCGTGCTGTGTTCGGTGATCACCTTTCTTGTTCCTGTTTCCGCCGCTTCCTCAAACGGCACATCGTGGTCGAACCACGGCGTGGTCACCATTCTCGGCACATCGTTTTCCATATGCCCCATCGCGCCGTCCACCATGTATCCGACGCAGTCGATCATTCTGACGTTCATCTCGGCCTCGTCGTTGATCCTGATGTTGACCGCTTCATTGGGCACAAACTTCGGCTGTGTCGTCATGATCGTCTTTCCCGCGCTGCTCTGTGGCAGCTCGTCGACAACCCTCTCTTTCTCATGCGTATCGTCAAGATTCGGGAGCACCAGCATATCCATGAATCGCTTGATGAATGTCGATTTGCCCGTCCTGACCGGACCCACGACACCGATGTAAATGTCTCCCCCCGTTCTTTCGGAAATATCTTTATACAGATTATAGCTTTGCATGGCGCACCCTCCAAAAGTATTGATTGCTTTAACACTAAATATATATGAACGTATGCGCCCGGTAATACCTAAATTTTTAATAATCATTCATATCTTCAACGCGCGGCCACCCTCAAAGAAAATTTTCGGCTTTTCATATTTACAATATCTTTTTTCTGAATATACATAGCGCAACCGTCAGGCATAATACCGTTGAAACAAGCGTGACCCCCAAAGCGGCCATCATATCCGCCGTGCTGACGGTGTTATTCAGCAAGGCCATATTGTTCGCCGCCAGTGACACCGGGTTGTATCTGACGCTTTCAGGCATCATGTTGAGCATCAGCAGCACCCCAAGAATCGCCGCGGTAACCAGCAGTCCGCCATAATTCCCTTTTGTCAGTGTGCTCGCGAAAAAGGTAACCGAAATCACAAATGCACCAAACAGCCACAGGCAAAGGCAGGACAGAAGCAGATTATGGGTAGAGTGGCTGCCAAAGAGATATGCCGTATAGCCATAGTTGACAGCTGCCGCCGCCGCGAAGCTCAGCGTCCACAGCGTTACGGAAGCGGTATACTTTGAGATGATCACCGCAGAACGGGATATCCCCTTGGAAAGTATATTGATCAGCGTTCCCTTCGTGACTTCTGAAGAGACGCACCCGCTGAATACCAGCAGCGTTACGATGATACCCATTTGCGTGATGTTCTTGAAAAACTGTGTATAAGCGTCCAAATATGTCGGATCAGCCATCGTGATCTTCACACCCTCTATGGCCATGGATGACAGAAACTCGGGCATCAGTTTTGCCAGCAGCGGGCTCATCATGCCGAACACGACAAATACAGCGAGCATAATCAGCGTCTTATACGTCCGAATCTGCTCTGTAAACTCCTTCCTGGTAAAAGCGATATAGCCTCTCATTTGACCACCTCCAGGAACACGTTTTCCAACGACGGCTCAAGCACCTCATATTTTGAAACGGTCATACCTTCATCGGCAAGCAATTGCAGTATCTTCGCACCCGTTTCTTTAACGCCGCTCAGATTGAATGTCATTGATTTGTCATAGATCTCCGCTCCGGAAACGGACGGTATTCTCTGTATTTTTTCTTTCAGCGTCAGTATTTTTTCTTTATCCGTCAGTTCGATCCGCACGCTGTCCTGCCGGTATGTGCTCTTTATTTCGGATAGCTCCCCCTGCAGCACCAGTTTGCCTTTGTTCAGAATGCCGATCGTATCGCAGATCCTTTCCACATCCGATAGCACATGTGTCGAAAATACGATGGTCGTCTTATCTCTGACAAGCGATAAGATATCGAGTATCTCCTTTCGGCCGGCCGGGTCGAGTGCGGACGTCGGTTCATCGCATATCAGAAGTTTCGGTTCATTGAGCAACGCCTGCGCGATACCCAGCCGCTGTTTCATTCCCCGTGAAAACCCCTTGATTCTGCGGTTGACGCCGTCAAGCCCCACGATTGATAAAAGTTCCTTCGTTTTCTTCTGTATCTGAACGGGTTTTAGGCCTGTGATTTGGCCGCACAGTTTAAGATATTCTTTTGGCGACATGTACCCATAGAATTCGGGGATATCCGGCAGATAGCCGATATGGCGGTTGGTCTTCGTGTTCCCATAGACCACTTTCTCGCCGCAAACATATATCTCTCCGCCACACAGCGGCAGAAAGCCGAGTATCATTTTCATTGTTGTTGTCTTCCCGGCGCCGTTTCTTCCTATAAATCCAAAAACCGAATGTTCCGCGACGGTGAAATTGAGATCATCGATCACCGAAAGGTTCCCAAAGCTTTTGCAGACATGCCCAAGTTTTAAAATATCCATCATTCGTCTCCCCTGCCAACCGTAAAATAAAGTATCGGGCCGATAATACTGACGAATAAAACCAAGATGATCCATATCACCCTGTTCCCGAATCGATAGTTTTCGTGCCTGAGCACGTGTACCAATGCCGTGACCGCAAGTATCAGTTCAACCGCCACAATCGGTATCAAAAACGGCAAATACGCAATAATCTCTTTCATTTTAGTTCCTCCTTCATTAACCGTTCCAGTTTCTTTACAATCTTTATATATTTATCTTCCGATCGAATCGCTTCAAAAGCAGGGTTATGGGTGATTGCCTCCACCATGCTTTGTTTAATGACCTCTTTGCTTCTCGGCGCCTCAGTCCCCAGATCTAGAGACTCGAAAAAGCCATCCAAAGAGTCAAGAAATTCGTTCCCCTTAAGCTTTAACGGGAACAAACCGGGGCTTTTCAGTTTTTCCACATACCTATCCAGCATTTCCAACGCGCCGTCATTATCGCCCTGCGTTATGTATACCTGTGCGGCAGTCAGGAATATCGGCAGATACGTATGCGGCTGCATACTGCCCACCTCAAAGATATCCCCCATATCCATAAACCTTTGAAAACCGTCTTTGACTTTTGCGGGATCATCCATATACATCATCATAAAATCCGGACAGGCGGTCATGATTCCCATGATATGATGATACAAATAACCTTGCAGCAGGCTTTTTGCTTTTTGATGCTCGCCTTTCATTTGATAGGCTTTTGATAACAGCACCTCTATTGACATGGGTAATTCCACGAGATCTCCCAGCAAATCAATGGCCAAAGCAGGCTGGTTTGTCGCAAGAAAACAAAACGCCCGCAAAGAGATCGCCTGCCTTGCCAAACGCACATCATCGCATTCAGTGGCCACACGTGCAAATATTTTTTCGCTCTCCAAAATAATGGTTCGTGTTTTTTCCGGGCTGCCGGCCAGATTGGCATGATTGACAAGCAGCAGCGCGATATGGAATTGCAGATTCCAGCATGAAAAATACTTCTTTTCGTATGTCCGGCATTGGCCGTATACATCTTCAAAAGGCTTGGCGGCAAATTCTTTTACCAGCTTGCGATATAATTGTTTGACGTCTTGCTTTGACATCTGCGGCTCATACCCAAGAAGATCGTCAACGCTTGTGTTGAAGAATG
>JAQTSP010000026.1 GCA_028711205.1 Eubacteriales bacterium
GTATGTTATGCTCGCCATTGGCATTGTGCTGGCGATCTACTTTATTGCTACGGCGTTGCTGTTTGGCTTTGGCATCTATACCTCGTTGGAGGAGCGCCAGCTGAACCGCTATGGTAAGCAGGATGCGATACTGTTCGATTGTGGCGGCGCGCCGCTGGATGACCTAGTGGCGGAGGGTACGCTTTCCGTTGTGGGAAAGGCGGAGGTGCTGGGTGAAGCGGTCACAGGCGATTCCCAGGCAAGCCTGTTCTCCATCGCCGGGTACGACGATACCGCATTGGCGCTTAGCCGCCACCGCTTGAAGCAGGGCGAGTATCCCGATCAGGCCGGGGAGATCGCGCTGGAGCAAAGCGCGCTCGCGCAGCTGCGGCAGGACGCCAGGGTGGGAGATACGGTCACGCTGACGCTGCGCATACCGGATGGCAACGGCGGCTTTTTGGGCGATACCGTGGAGAAGACCTACACGCTGACGGGTATTTTGTACGACCAGCTCATCTACTGGGACTTTTTCATGTTTGATTCCGTTTATCACGATATTCCGGCCGGGCTGGTCAGCGAAGACGAACCAGTTGAGTCGGGCAGCCGCGCGGTGACGATGGCGTACTGCGCGTTGGCGCAGGGCAACGCCTCCATGCCGGCGCTGGATGCCTTTTGCGAAGCGCACGGCATCACGGATACATTGGCGGGCTCCTACTTTTCATCGGACGACGCCATGTATGACATGATATTTACCGGTGGCTTTGCCGTGCTGGTCGGGCTCGTCCTTGTGGTTGCGTGCTGCCTTGGTATCGTCAATGCTTTCTCCACGAACCTCGACGCGCGACGCAGGCAGATCGGCCTGCTGCGTGCCGTGGGTGCAACGCGAAAGCAGATCAAACAAGTTTTCGGCAGGGAAACAATGATTCTCTCGCTCATCGCTATTCCGGTAGGGCTTGCTCTGGCGGTGCTCAGCGTATTCGGGATCTTCTCGTGGCTGGGCGAGGATTATGTGCTGATACTCAGTCCTTGGGTGCTTTTGGGCGTGGCTGCTTTGGGCGTGCTGTGCGTCATGCTTGCCTCGCGCATCCCGCTCCGCCGCGCATCGGCGGTTTCGCCCATGCAGGCCATCCGCGACGTGGACTTGATGCGCCGGGTTCGGCAGAAGACGATTCGCAGCCGCACAACGTTTGCCGCACCGCGCCTGATCGCCACGCGCAGCGGGCGGATATATCGAAGGAAGCGGGCGGGTATCTCCGCGGCGATGGCAGCGGGCATACTCGTGTTTACGCTCGCGGCGCTGTTCGTGGTCACAATGACCACGCAAATAGCGAGTTATACCTATGAGAACGATTATACACTTTATGGTGGGTACGCCTATTGGGATACGGTCAGCTACGGGTTTCACGATCCCGGCCTGACTGAGCAGGACAAGCAGGACGTGATGGCGTTGCCGCTGGTCGATACCGTGCTGGGAGAAAAGACCGTGCAGATAAAGCTGCTGCCGGAGGAGATCACCTCGTACGCGACGGGAGATGGCTGGCAAGATCGCTTTGCATATCTGTCCGCTGATAATCCCTCCGGACTGAAGTGGTTTGGAGAAGGAACCTATGATGAATATGTGGAAATCAGGAATCGCTACTATAGCGGTTCGGATTATCTTTCCGTCTCTGCGATCGCTGTGGAGGAAAGCCTGATCGAGCAGCTTTCGTCCTGCGTCTACGAAGGCAGCATCGATTTGGATAAGCTGCGCTCGGGGGAGGAGGTGCTGCTCGTTGCGCCCCAGGAATATGAGCTTTATTTTGCGGGCGATGAGTATGGCTCCACGCTCAGCGAATATCAGGAAGAAGGATTAACGCTGGTCACCTCCCAGACGAACGACATGTTCCACGCGGGCGACACCCTTGCGATCAGCCTGCTTTATTCTGATGAAGCGCAGCAATATGACGAGGCAGGTGAGGTATTCCCGGAGGACATCGTGCGCATCGACAAAACGGCGACGATCGGCGCGGTGCTGGATATTTCGCGGGAGGATTACGAGCGGCTGGATATGCGCAGTTACCCGAGCTTTCTGGACGTGGTCACCACGCTGCCTGGCCTGGCCGCTTTGGGGTTCGATACTCCCTATATCTATCTGTCCGTGCGGCTCTCTGAGATGCCGGACGCGCAGACCGAGGCGTATCTCAATGATGCGCTCGAGCAGATCGTAGCCCGCGTGTCGGGCGTGAGCTTTTCATCCAGTCTGGAGACCGCCCACAGCAACAGGCGCATGGCGGCGCAGATGGCGGTTTTGGGTGCGGCGCTATCCATCCTGATGTTCGCCATCGTAGCCAGCATGATGAACAATTCGCTGTCGGCGCATATTCGCGCGGGCCGCCGGAGCATCGGCACGCTGCGCGCGGTGGGCATGGACAGCCGGGATATCTTCCGCAGCTATTTCTATCAGATGATCCCCATGTTTGCGTGGGGCGGCGGCATCGGCCTGGCACTGAGCCTGTTGACCGGATACTTTCTCACACAGACCGGGGCGCTGGTATTTACCGATCAGCCCCTGCCGGTGTGGCAGCCACTGGTATTCGCTGCGCTGTTGCTCTTTGCGTGCGCGTGGAACATCCGGACGCGGTTGCGCGGCATTCTGCGGGAGAGCATCACGGAAAATATCCGCGAGCTGTAGGGGGTGAATCAATGAAAAAGCTGATATCGTTTCTGCTTATGGTCATACTGCTGCTTCCTTCCTCCATTGCCTTTGCGGAGGGAGAAGATACGGCGGAGCCGTCGCAGGAGGTATCTGAAGCAGCCGAATTCGCTATCGACACGCAGTACGTCTACCCGGGTATGGACAAGAGCTACGCCCAGGGGTATATGCCGTCGGTTTCGGACGGTACGGCAACCGTGGTGCTGCCGCTGGTTGTAAGCGGCGGCGCGGCCTGTGACGCCGTGACGGCGAGCCTCGAATTAGGCGATCCATCCACTGCGCCCTTCGTGTTCAAAAACTATGTGAACGATTTTCCTTTCGGTGCGTATACCGTGGCGGGCGGGGATGCCTCGTGTTGTCTGGTCAGCTTCTGCCTGGAATTACAAACGGATCGGCTCAACGGCAGCTATCCGGTGGTGGTGCATGCGGAAGGGACGACGCAGGACGGCGCGGCGCTCTCCGGAGATTTTACGCTGTATGTGGTCATTGAGGACGGGAAGAGCGCGGAGGCCGAAGCGACGCAGGAGGCTGCCGCCGTGCCGCAGCCCAAGCTGATTGTGGAAGAATATGAATGCAGCGCGGAGCTTGAAGCGGGCGCGGAAGCTGTGCTGACCGTGACGGTGAAAAACACCAGCGCGTCGCAGACGGTGAAGAATATTAAGCTGAGCTTTCAGGATGGAAGCTGGGAGATACTGCCCGCGGCGACGGGCTCAGTCTACATTGAAAAGATTAAAAAGGGAGAATCCGCGATATGCGGGTTTGATATCCGCGTCGCGGAGGACGCGAATGCCCGGGCGCATGTGTTAACGGTGACGATGGAGTACGAAAATAGTGACGCGACCGCTTTTTCGTCGTCGGATACGATTGTACTGGATGTCACGCAGCCCATTCGACTGGAATACGAACAGCCCACGTTGCCCACAAAGGTAACGGAAGGGGATAATGTTTCGTTTTCCATGAACATCATGAACCTCGGTAAGGGCATCGTGTACAACGTGCTGCTGACGTTCGAGATACCGGGACTCAATAACGGCGGCAGCGTGCTAGTGGGTAATCTGCAGCTGGGTGAATCCAAAGAGGCGGCCACTAATCTGCTGGTTTCCTCCATGAACGGAGAATATGGCGACACGTCAGGGGCGGTTCTGCTCTCGTATGAGAACGAGGCAGGCGAGCAGTTTGAACGGAAAATCGTTGTGCAGACGCATATAGAGAAAAAGATCGTGGCTGCATCTGCCGATACTCAGGAATCCGAGGACAAGGATGAAGGCACGCTTCCCTGGTGGGCGTTGGGCGTTGGGGGTATCGTTATCATCGGCGTAGCAGGGTTGCTTACCGTAAAAATGGTCAAAAGCAAGCGGCAGCGGTATATCGATGAACGAAATCTATAAAGCAGGAGGGTTGTTCTGGATACATTTTGGACACAAAAGCTTTGAAATCACCCTGAACGTTATAGACGCAACGGCACAGAAAACGCCTTTAAATAGGCGTTTTCTGGACATGGAATAACAGGAAAATACCAAAAAATACGCTTGATTCTGTTTCGAATCCTAGTTCCGCTGCCAAATGATGAGTGGATAATCCTATGTCAAGGAGGGCCCACTTTTTATATGTACTGTGATATGGGAAGGTGCTAAAATTTCGGACAAGGAAATAAGCAGTAAGATGTCGAAAATTTTGTCCTAAAGGGTTGACATGGGGCATCTGTCACCGTGCCATATCAGCCATACGGTCAGCCTCTCCGGGAGAGGTCCGACCGCCGGAAAGCTTAGCACGGCGGCCACTCCAAATCAACCCGGCCAAAATTTTCTTACTGCGATAAAAACGTATGGAGGAAACAAAATGTCCGAAATGAGAAGGCGGCTTGATGAAGAATTCAAAAAGAACACAGTGCGGCTGAGCGATGCAAGCAACAAGCCGGTTGCCGAGATTGCGCATGATCTGGATATATCAGACGCGATATTGTACCAATGGCGGCGGAAGTATACGGCGCAGGGAGATAAGACCCGGTACGCAACGCTGGAAGATGAGGACAAGGCGTTTAAGCTGCAAAATGCTGAGCTCAAAATTGAATGTGACATGTTAAAAAAGGCAAGCGCCTACTTTGCAAGCCTCCACAAGTAATCTATGCGTTCATCTATGAACATACGAAACACCCTGTGGCGAAGTGGGCGGTACATTTTGGGGTACCAAACAGCAGGTATTAATTAGGGGCTACTGATTTACGAAGTCATTTGCAAGGGTACACCTGTTTCGTCAAATATTAGCCGCCAAATTGCTTTAATATTGATTGACAAAATTGTCGTAAAAAATACTTCATCCGTTTCCAAAGGTTTATTGTAAGTACAATCATGTGAATTTGTGCCTCGCAAGTGGTCTGCAAACGCGCGGTGGATGCTCACAATACGATTGTCAACCTGATGGATCTTCGCCTCATACATTCCTTTTTGTTGTTCATACAACTCAACCACCTCTATGTCCGAGAGCCCGAACTTCTCCTTGATGATCAGCGAACCGATTGCCATTCTCGCCGGTTTCGCTGGTCTGCTGAAGGATGCGTTTTTAAATCAAAGCTTGTCGGACAGGACGGCAATATTTTTGCCATTATGGGTGAGGATTCAAAAAGGCTTAAAACCGCCGGGTTTCATGGACAGGCGAAAGAAATGAGTAGCCGTGTCTTCGACGCTGGGAGCTATAATGAAGCGTTGAGCATCACTAGCGAATATGACAGGTTCACAGATAGCGCGGTTTTTTATATTATACCAGCAAAGAGATGAATGACACATATGAACCTTTTGAATGAAAAGCCTTGGGGAATACTGCACGGGGATGCTTTTAAACTGATACATACATTTTTACAACCGAACGAAAATAACTTTCATCATATTATACACCATTTGAGTAGTATAAAAAGCGTGTGTATAATATGTACCTGCGAATATTGTCAACTTGATAGGGAGCGGTACAATGAACTGGCCATTTATTATAACAATTTTCGGTTTTCTTATAGATTTGTACAGTTTTATTTTTTTTAACGCGGTATAAAAAAGTTATTGACAAATCATGAAAGATAGAATATAATAAAAAACGTGCACGAGCACGATATAAAAATAAATAGAAATAATATATAAAATAATTGTAATAACGTGCACAAGCACGGTTTAATGATGTTAGTCTTTTATTGGCTGTATGCGATTATTTCGCTTACAAATAAAATAAGGAGGTTTGGATATGAAAAGAATTGTAGGATTAGGTGTTGTGTTTGTAATGATTGCTCTAATGTTAATTAGTTGTTCAAGTGTTGAAGATAGTCAGGGTGAATCAACAGCAACATCAAATGTGACAGTTACATCTGGAGAACCGACAGAAAAAGAGGAGGTGAAGGAATACGAGAAGCTGACTGTCGGGACATTTGCTTTTACGGAAGGTGCTTTGTTTGGTTATGCTCTTGAGCAAGGATATTTTGAAGACGCTGGCCTAAATATTGAGACCGTAATGTTTTCTACAGGAGCCCCAATAAACGAAGCCTTTGCTGCAGAAGAGATAGATGTTGCCGTTAGTGGTTTAGCGTCTGTTTTTTCACTTGCTCAGGGAAATGCGACATGGATTGCAGAATTCAATACAACAGGCGGGCTCGGATTATATGTTCGTGAAGGCTCAGATATATTAAACTATAAGGGCGAAATTGCTTCTTTACCTAATGTATATGGCAATGCTGAAACGATTACAGGGAAAACATTCTTAGGTCCTCTCGGTACCGCTCTTCAATTTAATGCTGTGAGATATGCAGCACAATTTGGGCTTGATGCCAGCGATATTGTAATGACACATATGGAGAAAGGACCTGCACTTCAGGCATATTTAGCAGGTGAAGGCGATATTCTTTGCTGCGACCCGCCTTACTCATTTCAAGCTGAAGCAGCGGGTTTAATAGAAATTGCTCCATTCGAAGATGTTACTGGTGTTAATTTAAAAGACGGCGTGTTTGTTCGCAAGGATTTATTGGAAACCCGCCGTGAAGAGATCGTTCTTTTTATCGAAATAATGTATCGCGCCGCCGAGGAGTTACAAGATTATGATTTAAGATCGGAGTTTTCAATCAAGTGGTTTGGTGAAAATGGGCAGGAATGGTCTCAGGATGATATGAACAACGAAATGGCTGTAAGAGATTACATTACAGCAGAGACACTAATGGAAGAGAACTATTTGTTTGGAGATGGCATGCTTGCAATTGGAGCCTACTTTGTTGACTCTGGACAGATTGAGGAAGATATATACCCCAACATTGCTGCTTCCTATGATACTTCAATAATTGAAGAGGCGCTAGGAATTGAAGTTACAGTTGCAGAGTGATTAATACATATATTAACTGTTACCAGTGGTCTGTTTTAAAATTCAGACCACTGGTAAAACAAAAAACTGAGAAAACTATTTTTTACCTGAGAAGATTATTAGAGGATATGCAATGAGTAAAAATGAAAATAAAGGCCCCAAGAAAAAAAGTAAAAAGTACATTCTGATTTCAATCGCTTCAGTATTTCTATTTCTGTTTATTTGGTGGTTATATACAGATGTATTCAAGGCAGTACCAGCAAATGCACTTCCAAGCCCAATTAAAGTCATTAGCACATTTTTTATCAAGTTTGTTGAGACAAAACCCGAAGGCGCTACAATGCTTCAGCATATATTTTCATCGTTACAAACAACACTAACGGGCTATGCAATTGGGGTTGCAGTTGGTGTCCCGTTAGGAATTTGTATGGGATGGTTTGATAAATTTGATATGTTTGTACGTCCAATATTTGACTTACTGCGCCCAATTCCAGGTATTGCGTGGATTCCAGTTATGATTGTATTTTTTGGCATTGGTCTTATGTCAAAAGCAATGGTTATTTTTATGACAGCACTCATTGCTTGCGTCGTAAATTCATATTCGGGTACTAAGCAAACCTTAAACGTTCATTTGTGGGTCGGAAGGACGTTTGGAGCTTCGAACTTAGAAATGCTTTTTAGGATTGCTATTCCGTCTGCCATGCCTTTAATATTGACAGGCCTTCGTGTTGCTTTAGCGGCTTCGTGGAGTGCGCTTGTTGCAGCGGAACTTTTAGCATCAAATAGGGGCCTGGGATTTATGATTCAACAATGCCGGGTTATTGGTAGACCTGACGTTATTATTGCAGGCATGATTACTATCGGTGGAGTAGGGGCTTTGCTTACATATCTGTTGAAGTTGCTTGAGAAACTTCTTCTAAAGGGAAGGAAGAATATATAATGATGAATAATAGGTATTTAAGAGTTTTTTTAAAAATCTTCTCTGCAATTATTTCTATAGGAGCGTTTTTATTGATATGGCACATTGCAACGAATGGAACAAAACTTGGGGAGCTTATGCCCGGCCCAATTGAGCTTATATCAAGTCTTATCAAGTCAACATATACAAATATTGGAAAGTATACTATTATTGGGCACATATTATTTAGTCTGTCACGTGTTCTTATTGCATTCACCGTTGGCGGTGTAATTGGAATCTTACTTGGGACAGCAATGGGATGGTATAAAACTGCCGAAGCTATATTCCGGCCATTTTATGAAATGATAAGACCGATACCACCAATAGCATGGATTTCTCTTGCAATCCTATGGTTTGGTCTTGGCGAAATAATGAAGTATTTTGTTATTTTTCTAGCTGCATTCTCGATCATAACATATAATGCTTTTGCTGGAGCCCAGGCTGTAGATCCGGTTCTCATAGGTGCGGCAAAAATGCTTGGCGCAAAAGACTCACGCATTTTTAGGTCGATTGTGTTTCCTTCTGCGGTACCATATATTTTTGCTGGTTTGCACACAGCTATTTCTGCAAGCTGGGCTACTGTCGTAGCGGCAGAGATGGTTCGTGCCTCAGAAGGAGCAGGATGGCTAATTATACAGGGGATGGAAATGAATAACATGATACAGATATTAATCGGGATTATCGCAATCGGTATCGTAGGATTATTGCTGTCAATTATTATGAGGGGAGTTGAAGCTAAATTATGCGCCTGGAGCAAAAGCGGGAAATGAATAAAGATGTAGTTATTAAGTGCGATTCAGTATCAAAAATCTTTTATTCATCGGATAAAGGGTTTGATGTTGTTAAGAATATCGATTTAACTGTATTTAAAAATGAATTCCTTGTTTTATTTGGCCCTGGACAATGCGGAAAAACAACATTGCTAAACATTATTGCGGGACTTGATATGCCTACAAGCGGAAAAGTGTATGTTAATAATAAGGAAGTAATAGGTCCGGGACCTGAACGTGGGGTTGTGTATCAATCAATCTCGCTGTTTCCTTGGTTAACAACAATGGGTAACGTTGAATTCGGTATAAAAGCGGCGGGTGTAGGTAAAAAGGAAAGACGAAAACGTGCGCAATACTACATTGATCTCGTCGGTCTTCAGGGTTTTGAGAATACATATCCAATTAAGCTCTCAGGTGGAATGAAACAGCGTGTCGGGATTGCTCGTGCGTATTGTATAGAACCTGTAGTTATGCTTATGGACGAACCATTTGGAGCGCTAGACGCTCAAACAAGGTATTTAATGCAAAAAGAGCTTGAAATCATTTGGGGAAGAGAAAAACGTACGGTTGTTTTTGTTACGAATAATATTGAGGAAGCGCTCTTTTTGGCTGATAGAATTGTTGTGCTTAATAACTGCCCGACAAGTATTCGGCAAGAATATGTGATTGATATGCCACGTCCAAGAGAGTATACCGGCGAAAAGTTTCTGTATCTACGTAAAGAAATAACTGGGAATATGGATAAAACATTATGAGGGGTGGTATATATGCAAACAAATATAAAAGTTGAAGTAAAAAACTTGACAAAAAGCTTTGGTGATTTGCTTGTATTAGATGATATATCGTTTAATGTTACGTCTGGTGAGTTTTTATGTATTGTTGGCCCAACAGGCTGTGGGAAAACAACTTTTTTAAACAGTCTAACAAAGTTATATTCAATTACCAAGGGGTCGATACTAGTTAATAATGAGCCGGTAAACTTAAAAAAACATAATATAGCTTACATTTTTCAAGAAAATTCTACATTCCCGTGGCTAACAGTTGAGCAGAATGTAAGCTTTGGTTTAGATATAAAAAAAGTTCCAAAAGATAAAAAGAAAGAGAATATTAAAGAAGTTCTTGATATCGTGGGGCTATATGCTTTCAGAAAGTATTATCCGGTACAGCTTTCTGCCAGCATGGTGCAAAGGGTGTCAATTGCACGTGCTTTTGCGACAAAACCTGAACTGTTGCTGATGGATGAACCTTATGGGCAACTTGATATAGAACTAAGATATAAACTGGAGGATGAGTTGATTAGGCTCTGGAAAAAAACAAATACGACTGTTCTTTTTATCACACATAACATTGAAGAAGCGGTTTATTTAGGAGATAGAATCCTTGTTTTATCAAACAAGCCAACAAAAGTAAAAGAGAGTATAGATAACCATATTCCAAGACCCAGAAGTATCGTCTCTCCTGAATTTGTTAAGCTTAGAAATAGAGTAACAGAATTAATTAAATGGTGGTAACATTAATACAACTTATTAAGTAGAAAGGAAATAAAAAATGAAAGCAATAATGTTATTATTTGACACTCTAAATCGGCACATGCTATCTGCATATGGGTGCAATTGGACATACACCCCTAATTTTATGAGGTTAAAAGAGAGGACCGTTTGTTTTCAGAACTCATATATTGGAAGCATGCCGTGTATACCTGCTAGAAGGGAACTTCATACAGGCAGATATAATTTTTTACATAGAAGTTGGGGACCGTTGGAGCCATTTGACGATTCTGCAATCGAAATACTTTCGGAATCGGGGATATACACACATATGGTTACGGATCATCAACATTATTGGGAAGATGGTGGCGCAACTTACCACAACAGGTATAACTCGTATGAATTTGTACGTGGCCAAGAGGGTGACAAATGGAAAGGCGAGATTAAAGACCCAGATATCAATCTGGATGTTAAGCTACCTGAAGGTTATATTGGTTCAAGAAGTATATTGATTAGACAAGAACGGATTAACAGAAAGTATATTACATGTGAAGAAAAACAGACACAATCAATAGTATTTGAAAAGGCGTTCGAATTCTTGGATACTAATAGGGATGAGGATGATTGGTTTTTACAAATTGAAAGTTTTGATCCTCATGAACCGTTCTTTACTTTCCCAAGGCATAAGAAACATTATAAAAATTTAAGATTAATGGGGAATGATTGGCCACATTATGGTGAAGTAACAGAAGATAGACAAGAGATTGAGCAATTAAGATTAAGTTATGCTGCACTTGTTACAAAATGTGATGAATCAGTCGGCAAATTATTGGATTATATGGACAAGTATAACATGTGGGAAGATACAATGCTCATCGTTAATACTGATCATGGATTTTTGTTAAGTGAACACGATTTTTGGGGGAAAAACTGTGTTCCTATGTATAATGAAATCGCTCATACTCCATTATTTATATGGGATCCACGCTACAAGATAAAGGGTGAGGAGCGGGATGCTCTTGTACAAATGATTGATATGCCGGCAACGCTTCTTGACTATTTTGGGATTAGTATACCGAAAGATATGAAAGGTGTGCCATTAAAAGACGTAATAAGGGCCGATAAAAAAATAAGAGAAGGGATTATTTATGGTATGTTTGGCGGGCAGGTTTACTGTACTGATGGAAGATACGTATATGTTCGAGGAGTACATTCAAAAGATAATAAGCCATTATATCAATATACTCTTTCAACAACACATATGCGTAGGCGGTTTACGGTAGAAGAACTTCAAAACATAGAGTTATCTAAACCTTTTAATTTCACAAAGGGGTGCAAGCTATTAAAAGTTGAAGCAGGTGTATGGGATAACAGGGATTCTTACTCAATGTCAGGTATGGTGGAAATTCAGGGATTAAATAAGGATATGCTTTTTGACCTAGAAAATGACAAAGATCAAATAAAGCCAATCCATGACGTTGAAATCGAAGAATATATGAAGAAGTTAATGATTAAGATAATGAAAGAGAATGATGCACCGGTTGAGCAATTTATCCGTTTAGAACTGAATTAAGAATGATTGAGTAATATCAGAATTATCAAACCCCCCCGGTACTTCATCTGAATATAGAAGTACTGGGGGAAAATATAAATATTATGATATAATATAGTATCTATATAATAATAGTATATCTATTTGGAGATAGGTATTTAAAACGGGGTTGGAATAAATGAGTGAGAGAAAAAACAGTGTTACAATTAAAAAAATTGCTGAGATGGCAGGAGTTTCCAGAGGGACGGTTGATCGCGCTTTAAATAACCGAAAAGGAGTTAACCCCGAAGTTGCTAAAAAAATAAAAGAAATTGCAGAATTGTTAAACTATAAAGTTAATATTTTAGCAAAATCGCTTTCTCAATCCAAAAATAAGAGTAAGATTGGCCTTATTTATCATGTCAACCTATACACAAGTGTTATTATTAACGAAATAGAGGAAGGTATCCTCAAAGCGGTATCTGAAAGAATTGATTATGGAATTGAGCTGGTTACAAAATGTGGACAAAATTTTGATGCGAATAAGCAACTGGAGTTAATTGATGAGATTTTAGAGGAAGGGATTAGTGCACTTATCATTGTACCAATTAATGACGATAAAATTCGTCAGAGAATAAACCAGTTATATTTAGAGGGGCTACCTGTAATTTTGCTGACAAACAACTTGGAAGAAACAAATAAACTAGCCTATGTTGGACCGAACTATCCATTAACTGGGCGTATCGTCGCAGGTTTGACAAATATTATTACAAATGGGAAAGCAAATCTTGGTATAATAACAGCTCCTTGTTCTATGCTTGGGCACAAACAAAGGATTGACTCTTTGAAAGAACTGACAAAGACAAGATATCCGGGAATAAAAATTATTAAAATATCCGAAGTTATCCTTAATGAAATAGAAGCTTATAAGGATACAAAAGAATTGCTTATTAATAACCCGCAAATTGATATACTTTGGTATGCACACGGTGGTGTGCTCTCAGGTCTTAAGGCAATAAAAGATATTGGTCTTACAGGAAAGATCAAGATTATTTCAAGTGATTTTTCGTCATTCATTAAGCAAGCTCTTATTGAGGATTTGGTAACGGCAGCGATTAGTCAGAATGGTTTTCAGCAGGGATATTATGCTGTTAAAATACTTGTCGATTACCTGTTGACAAAAAATACTTTACAGCAAAAAGATTTTTTCATCGGTAGTGATATCATTATTAAGGAAAATATGGGTGACATGAACCTAAACTAAAAATCCATATTTTGAGGTGTAAATTGGTTAGGTTTCAGAGATGATTTTTGGTAAATAACCAGTACAAATTAATAAAGTCAGAATATATGGAATTAGACGTAGAGCCCTCTTATATACCTCCTAGCCTTTACGGCTATTCCATATATTCATATATGAAACATTATCATATTTCGAAAATAATGCAAGGGAGAGTATTAATGCAAATAATAAAGAAAAAAAAATTACCCAAATTGGACATTCAAATATGTGAACTAGGCTTTGGTGCATGGGCGATAAGCGGGACATCGTATGGTAATGTCGATATCATAGATGCCAAAGAGGCTCTTGATGCTTATTTTAATTGCGGGGGGAATTTTGTTGATACAGCAAGAGAATACGGCAAAAGTGAAGAAATTATTGGAGAATTTTTAGAGGAACGTGGTATAAAAAATAATGTAATATTAGCGACAAAAACGTTGGCTGGTGAACACCTGCCAACAGTTAAAAACATTGTTAACGACCTTGAACTGTCACTGAAAGCATTAAAAAGGGACTATATCGACATATATTATTTACATCGCCCTCCAGAAGATACCAGAACAATGAATGCAGCACTAGATATAATGGAAAAACTTAAAAAGGAAGGGAAAATAAGGGCGATTGGAGCTTCAATTAAAGGCCCTGATGTGACCAATCAAACAATTAACTTATGCAGAAAATATATAGAGAATAAGCGAATAAATGTGATACAGTTAGTTTATAGTATTCTTAGGCAGAAAAATGTCGAAATATTTGATGAAGCTGAACAAAATGGTATTGGACTCATCGGAAGAACATCCTTGGAAAGCGGTTTTCTGACGGAGAAGTATAGTATTACATCAAAATTTTTTCCTTCCGATCACCGACATAGATGGAATAAATCAATGCCGAAGATATTTGAAGCAGTAAACGATATTAAGAAACAAATATATGATCCATATGATAGCCTTACTCAAATAGCTATTCGTTTTGCGATGTTGCCAGGGGCAATTACCAGTACAATAGTGGGGGCAAAGAACAGGGATCAAACATTACAGAACCTCAATGCCCTATCTAAGCCGGAGTTAAAAAAAGAAGCAATCGATTACTTTACTGAAAATTATTATGATTTTACAAAATATGCAAACACATCGTTCTAATGGTATTTGTTAAAGCAATCTATAGTGGTTAGGAGGGGAACAATTTGCCGCCAATCAATCTACTTATAAAGCCCGCATCAAGTAGCTGCAATTTGCGTTGCGGTTATTGTTTTTACCATGATGAAGCCGCAAAACGCATCACCAAATCATATGGAATGATGTCAAGAGAAACAATTGAAGCGATAGTTAAAAAAGCACTACTTCATGCGACAGTCAGTTGCACGTTTGGTTTCCAGGGCGGAGAGCCAACGCTTTCAGGACTTGATTTCTTTAAAACAGTTGTCAATTTGCAAAATAAACATAATGTTAAGAATATTACGGTAAATAATGCGCTGCAGACGAATGGGACCCTTATTGACGATGAATGGGCAGCGTTTTTTGCTAAGAATAAGTTTCTTGTCGGGATATCATTGGACGGGCACCAAAGCTTGCATGATTTTTACCGAAAAGATATTTCAGGCAATGGGACGTTTGCACGAGTTATGCAGAGCATTGAGACACTTAAACGGCATAATGTTGATTTTAACGTTTTGACAGTAGTTACAGCCCAAACTGCGAAAAACATAAAGGAAGTCTATTTATTTCTGATGAAGAACGGTCTTACATATCAGCAGTATATTCCCTGCCTTGATCCTATGGACGAGAAAAACGGGGGACATCGTTATTCGTTAACACCGCAGTTATATGTTCGTTTCCTTAAGAATCTATTTGATTTATGGTATAAAGACAGGGCGAGCGGTAAGTTCATCTATAACCGGTATTTTGAAAATCTAGCAGCCCTGCTTCAAGGGCAGCGCCCCGAGAGCTGTGACATGAATGGTATGTGTTCCATACAGTATGCATTTGAAGCGGATGGAGGCTGCTATCCTTGTGACTTTTACATGCTGGATAACTATTATATAGGCAATATTAACACTGACAGCATGGAAACGATCGATCAAAACTGCAGAAGAATTGGATTTATTGAGCAGTCTGCGTATCTGCCGGAGCAATGCCAAAGTTGCCGCTGGATCAGGCTTTGCCACGGCGGATGCCGAAGGAACCGCGTTGCTGACGCATCCGGCCCGGGGCTTAATTATTTCTGTGAGGCCTATCAGGAATTCTTCAAGTATGCGATTCCCCGTCTTGCCGGGCTTGCAGGTGTGGCGACAATGGCGTAACGCATTTAAAATGCCTGCCAGATGCAGGAATCTAAAAAGGAAGTTTGATTATGCTAAAGTTGTTAAATATGAAAAAGAGCAAATACCTAAGCTCCCCATATCTTGAAATCATCATTATGATAGTATCCATTGTTCTCGCGTATTTTGGGCTTGCGGTATTGTCCATGGTGCCGGAGCTGCCAGCTGAGGGAACGATGTCGACCTCAGACATATCTCTTATCATACTGGCCTTTTTTTTGCTCAGCGTTGCCATTGCGATGATATCGGTCATTGCCGGTATAGGCGGGGGCGTTATTTTTACGCCGCTTATGCTGGCATTCACCAGCGTCGACAGTCTGGTGGTACGGGGCACCGGGCTCATCGTTGCCATGTTTTCAGGCCTGATTTCCACGGGTATTTTTATGAAGAAAGGACTTGGCAATTTCAAATTATGCATGACACT